>JAOZMX010000149.1 GCA_029934065.1 Bacteroidales bacterium | reverse complement strand
TGGCGCTTTGGTAAGCAGCGTCGGTTTCAGCAATTCCCGCCAGAATGGTTTCAATTTCGGTCAGTTTGGTTTGGGGATAGGTTTCGTCAGGCTTCAGATTGGCGGCCGTTTGGTATTCTTTCTGTGCCTGAATAAATTTCTTTTCCGCAAAAAACTGATCGGCATTTGAAATGGCGGTATTGTATTTCTCATCGAGTTCTCTGGCTACGATCAAATTATTGAGTTCCGATATTTTCGACCGGGGATATTCTTCATCGGGTTTCAGTTCCGAGGCGGTCTTGAATTGGGCAAGCGCCTGTGTGAATTGTTTTTCTTTATAAAATTGCTCTCCATCGGCCAGTGCCCGGGCATATTGCTCTTCTCTGGCAGCCAGTTCGGCTACCCGGCTGTCGATCTCTTTCAGTTTTGCCTTGGGATAGGATTCGTCGGGCTTAAAGGTCAGGGCCGATTCAAAATTCGTTTTTGCAACATCGTAACTTCCGGCATCAAAAGCGGCGTCTCCCTTTGCAATAGCATCGTCATAGGCTTGCTGCCTTGCTTTCTCCTCGCCCTCCCGTTTTGCAATCAAATCTTCGATTCTGCCGATCAGCGTTTTCGGATAACTTTCTCCGGGTTTAATGGTCAGGGCTTCCTGATAGGTTTTGATCGCCCCTTGATAATCCTGATTGACATACTGCTCATCCGCCTGTTCGATCAGCTTTTGGTATTGTTTTTCCTTCTCCAGTAGGGTGTTGATCTCCGCCAGCTTATCGGCCGGGAATTGCTCGCCGGGTTTCAGGCTCAAAGCGGTTTCAAATTCCTTTTTGGCTTCTTCCAGCTTTCCAGCTTCAAAATATTGGATTCCCTTTTCAAGTGCGCTTTGGTAACTTTTTTCCGTGTTCTCGGTCTTTTTGATCAGCGAGTACAATTCCAGAATCCTGTCGGCAGCATAGGTTTGACTGGGGTCTATGTCGTTGGCGGCTTTGTAAGCTTCCAGCGCCTGCCGGTATTCTTTCCGTTCGTAAAGTGCATCGGCTTTTTTTACGGCTTCTTCGTACTGTGATAAAATGGCGCTGTTGTCATTGAGCAGTTTGTTGATGTCCCGGATACGCAGTTTGGGATGCGTTTCGTCGGGCTTTAGCTCCAGCGCTTCCTGAAAAGCAATCTTTGCCGCTTTGTAATCTTTTTCAAAATAGAGTTTTTCAGCTTCATTCAATTTTTTGTTGTAAGCGGCATTTACATCCTGTGCCAGTGAAATATTCGCACAGAACATAAGAATGATTGTCAGTAAACCGATGCTGCGTATCATTTTGCCAGATAACATCCAAAGCGCTTTTTAAATACTATTACCTAATCCTGAACTTTTTCCCCGAAAAATGCCGGTAAAAATTTTATCTATTAACATCGAACGGGCAAATTTATTGTTATGAACCTGTTATGCCAAAAGGAATTATCCCGAAAAAACAGATATCCCTTCACAAAAGTGAAAATCAATAAAAAAGCCTGATAAGCATCTTTTAATGAAAAACCTACCAGGCTGATTTATCCGGTATTACCGTATTGAATTATTGACGGTAAGGTCTGTTTCCGCCATGATGTTTGTTTCTTCCCCTGTTGTCGTCATGTCTTTTGTTGTGGTCGTCGTGCCTTCTGTGGTGTTCATCACCTTCCTGTCGCGGCGGACGGGGCAGCAGTTGCTTCCTCGAAAGTTTCAGTTTCCCGGTTTTTCCGTCAACCTCGATGAGTTTTACCTCCACCGAATCGCCCACATGCAAAACATCTTCCACATTGTTGGTTCTTGTCCAGTCGATTTCCGAAACGTGCAGCAAACCCTCTTTGCCGGGCATGATCTCAACGAAGGCGCCGAAAGAAGTGATGTTTTTCACCGTACCTTTATATACTTCGCCCACCTCGGGGATGGCGATGATGGCTTTGATGCGGTCTTTTGCAGCTTCGATGGATTCTTTGTCCACAGCTACGATATCCACAACGCCGAAATCGTCCACTTCTTCGATAACGATGGTTGAGTTGGTCTCAGCCTGAATATCCTGGATGATCTTCCCGCCCGGGCCGATGATGGCACCGATGAATTCTTTGGGAACGGTCATCTGTTCGATTCTCGGAACATGCGGTTTGTAATCATCACGCGGCTCGCTGATGGTTTTTTCCATTTCACCGAGGATGTGCAATCTTCCGCGGCGTGCCTGATCAAGGGCTTCCTCAAGGATTTCGTAAGGCAATCCGTCCACTTTGATGTCCATCTGGCAGGCGGTGATGCCATCGCGGGTACCTGTGACTTTAAAGTCCATGTCACCGAGGTGGTCTTCGTCGCCGAGGATATCCGAAAGTACGGCATATTTTCCCGTTTCGCTATCGGTGATGAGCCCCATGGCGATGCCCGAGACGGGTTTCGAGATTTTCACACCCGCATCCATCAACGCAAGCGTTCCGCCGCAAACCGTTGCCATGGATGACGAACCGTTGGATTCCAGAATGTCGGAAACCACGCGGATGGTGTAAGGATTATCTTCACCGCTCGGCAGTACATACTTCAATGCACGGAGGGCAAGGTTACCGTGTCCTATTTCCCGGCGGCTCGTACCCCTGTTGGGGCGTGCCTCGCCGGTGGAAAAGGCCGGGAAGTTGTAATGCAGGATAAAACTGCTTTTGCCTTCGATCACCGCGCCGTCAATCACCTGCTCGTCAAGTTTGGTTCCGAGTGTGACCGAAACCAGCGATTGCGTTTCTCCTCGTGTGAAGATGGCCGAACCGTGTGCCGCCGGGAGAAAATCAACCTCACACCAGATGGGGCGTATTTCGTCCAGCGCCCTTTTGTCGATGCGCTTGCGTTCGTTCAAAACGAAATTCCTTACGGCTTCTTTTTCGATGGCATGGTAGTATCTTCCGATCATGCCGGCTTTTTCTTCGGCTTCCTCTTCAGGCAGCGTAGCAATAAAATCTTCCTTGATTTGTTGGAACATCTCCGTCCGTTCCTGTTTTGCCGTTCCTTTGGCTGCTACGGCATATATCTTGTCGTAAAGCTCATCATGCATCCGCTGCTTGAGCGCTTCATCATTCACTTCGTGTTCGTAAACCCGTTTTTCCTGTGCTTTCTCCACCATTGACGCCAGGTCAAGCTGGGCGTCGCATTGTATCTTGATCATTTCGTGGGCAAACTTCAGTGCTTCCAGCATGTCGGCCTCCGAAACCTCTTTCATCTCTCCTTCCACCATCATGATGTTCTCTTTGGTGGCAGCCACCATCATGTCGATATCCGAAGATTCGAGCTCATCAATGTGGGGGTTGATCTTCCATTCGCCATTGATACGGGCAACTCTCACCTCGGAGATGGGCCCGTTGAAGGGAATGTCGGAAACTGCCAGAGCCGATGATGCCGCCAGTGCCGCCAGTGCATCGGGAGCAACATTCTTATCGCCCGAGATCAAGGTGATCAAAACCTGTGTCTCGGAATGGTAATCCTCGGGAAACAGCGGCCTGAGCGCACGGTCAACCAACCGTGAAATCAAAATCTCATATTCCGAAGGACGTGCCTCCCGCTTGAAAAATCCGCCCGGGAACCGGCCCGTTGCGGCATATTTCTCTTTGTATTCTACTGTTAAAGGCATGAAATCAACATCTTCCTTTGCCTCTTTGTTGGAAACCACCGTTGCCAGCAACATCGTGTTGCCCTGTTTTACAACAACAGCTCCGTCGGCCTGACGTGCCAAACGACCGGTCTCGATAGTGACCTCAGTGCCGTCAGGCATTTCAAACTTTTTAATCTTTGCGTTATTCGCCATTTTACTCTATTTTTTAATCCTTAATGTGCTTTTTTAATTTTGATAAATACGAAAAAAGGCAATTCAAAACAAATTGCCTTTTCAACAAAATATCTATCAATGTCATGAAAACTATTTCCTCAATCCCAGTTTTTTAATGATTGCTCTGTAACGTGAAATGTCTTCTCTCTTTAAATAATCAAGAAGTTTTCTGCGTTTACCAACCAAACGTACCAGCGAACGACGGGTAACCAAATCTTTTTTGTTTGATTTCAAATGACCGGTCAAATGCTGAATACGATAGGTGAAAAGTGCAATCTGTGCTTCCGACGCACCGGTGTCGAACTCCGATTTTCCGTGCTCCTTAAAAAATCCTTTTTTAATTTCTGAAGTTAAGTACATAATTATTTTAATCTTTAACTTTTTTCAAATTGGGGTGCAAAGATACATCTAATATTTTATCTGCCAAATAATTTTTCACAATTTTCTTTTCAAACCGTATGGATAATTTTTTATGCCGTTGAAAAACGGGATTTGTAGCCTGTTATTGGGACATGATTGTAAATATTAAATTTTTTTTTCATATTTTTGAAGTCGATTTAAACTTAGTATTCATTAAAATTTATCATTATGAAAAAATTTACCAGTTTGCAGGCATTGTTTTTAATGCTATTTTTTGTTTCGTTTAGCTTTACGAGTGCCCAGGAGATTCTTTGCGTTGACCGCGACGGGAGTTTCGAAGCCCCTGATGTCTTTACGGATGCATGGCAGTATTATCAGCCCGTTCTTGATGATCTGGGGTATGATTATGATTATTTCGAAGTGGAGGACCTGACGCAAAACGGACCGGACGAGGCAACCATGTCGGACTACTCGGTCGTTTTCTGGTTTACTGGAGAAACCTGGACGGACAGCCAGACGATGACGAGTGATGATGAATTTAACCTGATGCTTTACCTTGTCATGGACGGTGGAAGGTTGTTGCTCTCATCACAGGATTACTTGTACGACCGCTACCTGAATTACACTTCATTTTCGGCGGGCGATTTTCCGTATGATGTTTTGGGGTGCGTTGAAGTAGCTCAGGATCTCTGGCATATTGAGCCGGATACGGGTAACGTGGTCGGTGCTGAAGGTTCATTTGCCGAAGGGATGGCTTTTACCGTTCTGGATATCTACACCGAAGAGACCGACGATGGATTGTACATTGATGAATTTACGGAACATCTTGGTGCGGACCTGCTGGATATGGTATATCCCGAACCGTTCGGTTGTGCTGCCTACATGTTTGACCCCGGTACGCACCGTTCGATCTTTTCCACGGTATCTTATGCCGCCATCATTGATTATGACATCAGAAAAGATCTGATGCAACGCTCATTTGCATGGCTGCTGGATGCAACAAATATTAAGGAGCGCAATACGGATAAAAATGTGATGCTGGTTTATCCCAATCCCGCCACAACCCTTGTCCGTGTCGGCAGCAAATACGAAATGGAAGAGATGTGGATCAGGAGCAGCAACGGTCAGGTGGTCGATCATTTCCCGGATATGGACGGTCATAAGATCAATGTCAACACCTCCGGATATCAGGCAGGATCATACATTATTGAACTGATGACCGAAGAGGGGATTTCCACAAGCACGGTGATCGTTCGATAATTTTTTTAAGACTTTAACGAAAACAAGCTGTTTACTGGAAGGTAAACAGCTTGTTGTTTTTTATTTCACTCCGTTCAGCGTTTTTCCTTGATAAGTCCTTTCCGGTAAGCCGCAAGAAGCATTTCAAGGTCGGTGATCTGGTTGCGGATCACAATGCCGTTGTCGGTATCGGCAACGGTTTTGCGTTTCGGATTTTGTTCAAGATAGGTGATGTTGGAAAGAATATCGCTCTCCTTCTCAATGGCTTTCTGTCTCGACTCAAAAGCCTCATGTGCCACAAGGATCAATCCGTAGGAATTGTAAATTAGCGTGTACCCCGAGATGCCCGTAACTTTCTGATAGGCTTTCGACATCCCACCGTCTATCACCAGCAGTTTGCCGTTGGCCTTGATGGGGCTTTCGCCTTTTTTTACCTTGACGGGGACATGCCCATTGATGATGTGTGCCGTTTTGGCATCAAGCTCAAACTCTTTAAGGATATTTTCACAAACCGCTTCATCGTTATTCAACGTGAAATACGCGTTTTTCTCTTCCTGATGGGTCTCCTTTTCAGTGATGAAATACCTCTCGAAGGTGGCCATTTTCTTTTTGCCGAACAGCGGCGACTGCGGGCCGCACCACAGATACCACAAGTGGTCGCGTGCATGGAGATCGGGTTTTTTGTCGTTGCGCGTGAAGTATGCTTTTCTGGCCAAAACATCAAACTGATCGAACAGGGCTTTGCCGGTCATTTTTTTACCGTTGATCTTCACCCCGCCGAATTTGCCCTCGGCATTCACCGGAACGCAGCCGTGCAACAAAAGGTTGTTGTTGTATCGTAAATACATGCTCCCTTTGGCATACAGAAATTTAACATGGTTTTTCAGCCGTTCGCTGTTCTTAAATGATGTTTGCAAACGTTCCATCACTTCATGCTCTTCGCGGGTCAACCGGTAAGGATCTTCCGGGTCGATGGTCGGAAAATGTTTGTCTAACAGTTCGTATTGTTTCCCATTGAGGGTGATGATCCCCTTCTTGAAATCAATCAGATGCAGTAGATTCCTGTCGTCCATTTCAAACTGCGGATTCCGCTGAATGATCTCCGCCTCAAGCTTAAACTGGATGACGGCAATGGCTTTTTGCATTTTGCTGATCATCGTGATCTCTTTGAGGCTTGCATCTGTGCCGGAGGATATCTTCGGCCGGAACAACTGGCATTCATCTTCTTTGTAAGTCTCCATGGCAAAGGTTGCCAGCGGTGTCAGGCTGATGCCGTATCCGTCTTCGATGGTGTTGAGGTTCATATACCTGGCGGAAATCCTGATGAGGTTGGCGATCAGTGCTTTGATGCCTGTGGCAGCGCCCATCCAGATGATGTCGTGATTGCCCCATTGAATATCAACGGCATGGTACCCCATGAGCTTATCCATAACTTTTTCGGGATAAGGGCCCCGGTCGAAAATATCTCCTACGATGTGCAGACGGTCAACCGACAAGGTCTGGATCAGATTGCAGATGGCCACAATGAATTCCTTGGCCCTGTCGATGCGGATGATGGTTTGGATGATGCCGCTGAAATATTTTTCCTTGTTCAGCGCCGTGGGCGTTTCGTGAAGCAACTCTTCGATGATGTAGGCAAAATCGGGCGGCAGCGCTTTGCGCACTTTCGAACGGCTGTATTTGGATGCCGTGGCCCGCGTGACGTCTATCAAACGCTGAAGGGTTACCGAATACCACTCTTCGATATTGGATTCCCGCTTTTCGATCAGCGCCAGTTTTTGTTCGGGGTAATAGATCAGGGTTGCCAGTTCGTCTTTCACATATTTGCGCAAGGTGTTTTTGAAAACATCTTCTATCTTTTGCCGGACGACTCCGGAGCCGTTGCGCAGCACATGACTGAATATTTCGTATTCGCCGTGGATGTCCGAAAGAAAATGCTCCGTGCCCTTGGGCAGATTCAAAATGGCTTCCAGGTTGATGATCTCGGAACTTGCCGTTTGAATGGTGGGAAATTGCCTCGCCAGCAGATTCAGGTATTTGATCTCTTTCACAATTTGCCGCGAAGTGAATTTTTTATCCACCGAAATGTTTTTCTGTCTCATGCCGTATCTTAATTTGATTAAATCTTCGTATCAGGCGGCAAAAGTATTTTAAAATGAGCAGATTCAAATATAAATGCTATTAAGAAATGTTAATCCTTCGAAGGGTTTTTTTATTAATTTTGTAAGCATTAGAAATAAAAACACAATTATTATGAAAAAAATTACCGCACTATTTTTTGCATTGTCTTTAGCCTTCAATGCCGGTGCATACACATGGAATCCCGTCGGGCCCGATTCTGCAGCCATTACCCGTATCTGTTTCGACGTGGGTACCCCATACTGGGCATTTATCGAAGCGGACGGGTTGCTGTATCTTTATGATTACGGGACACAGGAGTGTGAAGCGTTGAATCTGGGATTGCCTGTTACGGATGCCGCACCCCTCAATCAGGATAAAATGCTGGTAAGCATTGGATACGGCACCTATTCCGACGGGATTTATGCGTTTGATTTCGAAACCCATTCAACAACGGTGGTGGAGTGGTACCCGTGGCCGACATTTCTGCGATATGACCAAACGAGCGGAACCTATTGGGCGGGTTTTAAAAACGGAGGAGCATTGCTGACTTCCACCGACGGAACCACATGGGAGACGGTGCCCTATTTTCAGGGCAAAGACCCTGCCGGGATCGCCTTTTACAACGAACATATTATTGTTACCACCGCTCCGGGAGAAGAGTTCGGGGTTTACTGCTCCCACGACGGAGGCGAAACATGGAGCCAAACGGTCAACGCTCCTTTGATAACGGATATGGCATTTGATTACAATGGCTATCTCACAGGCATTTTCCCTGATAATTCCTATTCGTCGGGATTATGGGGCTCCGAAGATTTCGGGGAGACCTGGGATGTTGTCTTTTGGTCTATGGGCTTAAGCTCGGTGGCTTTCGATGTCTTCCAGCATATTTTCGTAGGTTGGGAAGAAAACGATGGTGTGGCCGTTTATAATCCCGCTGCTCCGCCACCCGGCCTGACCTTTTTCAACGAAGGACTTCCAAGCCTTAACATCAACCGCATAGCGACCAACCCGTGGATGAGCGCTCCGGCGATCTTCGTCTGCACCGACATGGGAGTTTGGTACAGTATTGATTACATGGTTGGGTTTGACCAACCGGAAGCAGCCGGTAACGGACAGATCATCGTAACACCCAACCCGGCCACCGACCGGATCCGTGTCGAAAGCCCGTTGCCGGTTCAAAACATCCGCATTCTGACACTGGCGGGGAAGTCGGTACTGTTTCATAAAGTGAATGCAAACCGTGCCGTTTTGGACATTAGTACTTTGTCTCCAGGGATTTATTTGATCAATGTGAATTCCGGCAGGAAAAATACCGTTAAGAAGATCATCATTCTTTAATTTTGTAAATTCACACAAAAACTGTTAGGCTCTTGGGAAGCAAAACTAACCAACATGTTGTTTAAGTGAAAAGGAAAAGTAACA
>JAOZMX010000148.1 GCA_029934065.1 Bacteroidales bacterium | reverse complement strand
AAATGTTAATAACTCGGGGTTCTCAATCCCGGGATAGTAAAAAGAATGTGAAAGTGTTTTGGCGATGAACAACCGGCGATCTTTTGAATCAGCAATGATCGTGACAAAACGAGAAAGAAAAATCTCAACCATCCAACCGTCAATTTATTTGATCATCCGATAGAGCCTCTTCTTCAAAAAATTCCTCATTCGGAAAATGAATTAAAAAAAGAGACTTTCACATTAATGCATTCCCACAAAACGTAGAAACTTTTTGGCTTCGGCCACCCTCCCGAAAAATATTTTTCATCCTTTTTTGTCAGGTTTTGCTTTTGGCCCGACTGTTATAGAAACATTAAAAAAGGATTAAATATGAAAAGTAAAATTCAACATTCAATTATCGGTGGCCTGGTTGGCACCGCAGTTATGACATTCGTAATCTTTATGGCGCCCATGATGGGCATGCCTGAAATGAACCCCGCAAAAATGCTTTCGGAGATGATAGGCTTTCCGTTGATCGCCGGTTGGCTGATGCACTTTATGATCGGAGCGATCTTCGCCTTGGGGTATGTATTGTTCTTTGACAAACTTGTGAAAAAGATCAACAGTAAGCTGATCAAAGGAGCAATCTTCGGATTTGCCGTTTTTGTTTTCGCACAGGTAATGATGTTTGTGATGAATACCATGACCGGCGGAATGCCTCCCGCAGAAGGGGACGCACTGCTGACTGTCATCGGCAGCATCATGGGACACATCATTTACGGGATGGTAACCGTGTATCTTATCGAAATACAACCTTTCGCCTGCCCGGCCAAAAACTCCCGGCGTAAATTGGCCGTATAAACAAAAAAGAATGGCGTGTAAAGCTCACAGGGTACCGGTTACCTTGTGGGCTTTTTTTATATGAAACACCACAAAGACAGGTTAATGCAAAAGCAAATTTGCCTGCGATTGGGGCTAATTATCAAAAAGATAACACAGGTCAAAACAATAGGTGCCGAAAGGTTGTTATAGAATAATTACTATTTTTGGCCAATATTTTTGTAAAAATCAATTTATTCAAATGAAAAGGACAATAGCACTTTTATCATTAATTGTTGTTTATGCACTTCAAACGGCTGTTGCGCAGCAGGATACTTTGGTATATAAATACCGGCGTCTTGCTGTTGATTATCAGCAGCGGGTCAAAATGGCCGAGCATCGTTTGAGTGGCGCCGAATCGGAACTGGATGCCTCGAAATCGGGTTATTTGCCGCGATTCGACTTTACAGGTCGTTTCAATTATTACGGGGTTCCCCTGCAACTGGCTCCTCCGGCGGAAGCTCCCGTCGGTACACCGGGTGAAGAATTGCATAATTTCTATTCACTTGATCTTACGCTTACGCAACCGATCATTACGGGCGGTTATCTGAAAAACTCCAAAATGGCCGCCATGTCGAAGGTGGAGATCATGCGAAACTACCTCCAGTTGAGCAAACAGGATATTCTCCTGAATGCGGATCTCTTTTACTGGAACGTGGTATCCAAGAAGGAGATCAGCAAACTGATCGGGGAATATCACGATGCTGTCGGGGAGTTTATGAAAACCATACAGGACAGGGTTGACGAGGAGATTGTGGGTAGGGACCAACTTTATCAAACCATGGTGCGGTATGACAATTCGAAGTATATGATGATCAAAGCAGAAAAAGAATATGAAACCGCCATCATGGAACTGAATACCCTTGTGGGATTCCCGGTGGATACCCTGCCCCTGATCGCCGACACGCTGCCCATCGTCATGGTGAACATCCTGAATGACAGCCTGACGGAGAAAGCCCTGACGCAGCGACCCGAGATCGGGATGCTGCAAAATCAGATATCCATGAACATGTACAGGGAAAAGATCACCGCTTCACAATACAACCCTCATCTCGGAATCGGAGCAGGAGGTAAATGGGGAGCACCGAGCCCCGGCCTTCAAATCGACCCCGGATTCAATTATTATCTGAATGCCAGTCTGGCCATCCCCATCTTTTACTGGGGTGAAAAAAGAGAAAAGGTTTCTGCCTCACGGCAGAAAACCGAAGTTGCCAGGTTGCAGTTGGAAAAAACAAAAGAAGATGTCACCCTTGAAGTACGGCGAAGTTATAACGAGATGCTGCGCAGTCGCGAGCAGCTCAATTTTGCAATGGGGTCTCTCGATAATGCCAGCAAAAATGTTAGTGTGATGCTGGATCGCTACAACGAAGGTTTGTCTTCGGTACTCGAAGTGCTCAATTCGCAGGTATTCTGGGAAAAAAGTTATTTTAATTACATCCAGGCCAAATACGACCTGAATGTTGCCTATTCGAAATACCAACGCGCCATGGGCGAGCTGACTGAAATAAAATAGAGAATCAATCCAATAAAATAATCAATCCAATGAAGAGAATAACAACAGTATTAATTTCGGTTTTTATAATGGCATTTTTCTTTGCCGGATGCGGAAGCAAAGAAAAACCGCAAAAAAAGATCATTCGTCCTGTAAAGGTTATGACCGTGGGGAGCGATACAAGCACCTTCGGCATGGGTTATCCCGGCATTACCAAAGCTGCCCAGGAAACCGATATTTCATTCCGTGTAGGCGGCCCCCTCATCAAATATAATGTGATTGAAGGAGCCCTGGTAAAAAAAGGCGGGCTGATCGCCGAGATAGACCCGCGCGATTACATCGTTGAAGTGCAATCTGCCGAAGCACGCTACAATCAGACCAAAGCCGAATCGGAAAGGTATTATCGACTCTGGCAAAAAGGCTCGGTGGCTAAAAATGATTACGACCGCAAATATGCCAATTTCAAACAGGCCGAAGCCCGGCTGGAAACCGCCAGGAACAATCTGAAAGACACCAAGGTGTATGCTCCTTTTACAGGATATTACGGTCCCAAGCTGGTTGAGTTGGGCGATCAGGTCAGGCCAAAACAAACCATCACCAAACTTTACGACCTCACGACCATTGAAGTGGTTACCACCATACCCGAACAACTGGCCATAAAATTCAAGGATTTTGATAATTACAAGGTAAGATTTGATGTTTATCCCGATACCATCTTTACCGCCACACTGAAAGAGCTGGAAAAAAACCCGACGGCGGAAGGGTATCCGTTGCACCTTTACCTCGACCAGGTCAACAACCCGGATGATCCGGCACAAAGGAAAGTCTCGTCGGGAATGAGCTGCCGCGTAAATATTCTGCTCAAACAATCGGGTAATGAAAACACGTTTGTGATTCCCATCGGAGCTGTTTTTGAAGGCGAAACCGATTCCACACCCTCTGTATGGATTCTCGGGAAAGATATGACGGTTAAAAAACAGCATGTGGCACTCGACGGATTTGTGGGACGTGACTATGTAAAGGTCAAATCGGGACTGACCAAAGGCCAGCTCATTGTGGCAGCAGGGGCAAAACGCCTTGTGGAAGGGGAAAAAGTGAAGATCCTCAACCAGAAAAATTTTAATTGATTTAAATTTTAAATTATGAATTTAGCAGGATACGCATTAAAAAATAAACAGGTTATCTATTATTTTCTGATCCTGACTGTGCTGGGGGGTATATTCTCTTTTGAACATCTTGGCAAACGGGAAGATTCGCCATTTGTGATCAAACAGATCATCTTTATGACCTATTACCCCGGAGCAACAGCCCAACAGGTATCGGAGCAGGTAACCGAGATCATCGAGCGTGAAATACAATCGCATCCGCTGGTGGATTTCATCAAATCGGAGTCCCGTCCCGGCTTCAGCTACATCAAAGTGGATATGTTTCAATGGGTACCCAAGGAACGGTTTCAACAGATCTGGGACGAGATGCGCCGTAAGGTGATGAATGTTCAGTCGAAATTGCCCAAAGAAGCAAGTACCATCATCGTCAATGATGACTTTGGTGATGTGTACGGCATTTACTATGCAGTTACGGCTGACGAAGGGTTTACCCTTGGAGAACTTGAAGACTACGCCCAGTTTATCAAACAGCAGCTTGCAACGGCTGAAGATGTGGCCAAGGTAAAACTGTTTGGCGTTCACGACAGGGTGGTCAATGTTTACATCTCCGACGAAAAACTGGCCAACTCGGGGGTTACTCCGCTTGATATCAGGACTGCCCTGGCTTCGCAAAACCAGTTGATCCACACCGGAGCAATTCAATCGGGGAGTTTTGATGTCCGTATTGATGCCCTGGGTACTTTCCAGTCCATCAAAGAGGTATCCGACCTGATCATCACCGGAAAAGACGGAAAACAAATACGACTGGGTGATCTTGCCACCATCAAAAAAGATTACAAGGATCCTCCCGGCACCGTTATGAGAATGAACGGATTGCCGGCCATCGGGATCGGGTTTTCGACCCGTGAAGGCGGCAACTCGGTGGTGGCCGGAAAAAGCGTTCGTGAAAAATGGGCTCAAATTGCACATCTGCTGCCCATAGGCATCGAAATGAATAAGATTTACTCGGAAGATGAAGTAGCCCTTGAGGCCAACGACACTTTTATCACCAACCTTATCGAATCACTGATTATCGTTATCGTGTTGATATTGCTGGCAATGGGTGCACGTGCCGGACTGCTCATCGGCACCAGCCTGCTGTTTTCCATTCTGGGGACGTTGCTGGTGATGCTGCCGCTGGGTATTGACCTGCACAGGACCTCCCTGGCAGCCATCATCATTGCCATGGGAATGCTGGTTGACAATGCCATCGTGGTAACCGACAATGCGCAAATGAAAATTGCCCGCGGCATGCGACGAAGACTGGCTTTGGAAGAAGGAGCCTCCAAGCCGCAATGGGGCCTTTTGGCGGCAACCATCATTGCCACACTTTCGTTCCTGCCCCTGTATCTTGCGCCCAGCAATACCGCCGAGATCATCAAACCGTTGTTTGCCGTACTCGCCATTGCATTGATGTTGAGTTGGCTCTTTGCGCTTATACAAACCACCGTTTTCGGGGATTTTATTCTCAAAGAGGCCAAACCCGCAGGCGACACACCACCCAAAGACCCGTACGACACACCGTTCTATCATAAATTAACGGGATTCATCGAAAGCATTATCAGCAAAAAGTACCTTACCGTGATCATTGTTTTCGGGGTTTTCTTTGTGAGCATGTTTTTGTTCAAATATGTGAAACAGGACTTCTTCCCAGCCATCAACAAGCCCATGTTCAAGGTAGATTATTTTCTGCCCGACGGCACCGACATCAAATACGTACAAAAAGACATCGAAAAGATGGAAAAGTACCTGATGGAGCGCGAAGAGGTCAAAAACGTATCAATCACCCTGGGAGCTTCACCTTTGCGTTATTACCTTGCTTCGGTGTCGTGGAGCCCGCGGCCTAATTTTGCCAACCTGCTGATAGAAACCACCGACTATGTGTCGGCAGATTCGCTCATGGGTATTTTCAGGGATTACGTGCTGGAGAATTTTCCCGATGCGCTGGCCATCTTTTACAAATTCAAGGTGGCGCCTTCGCCGGATGCCACCATTGAAGCCAAATTCGATGGTCCCGATCCGCTGGTGCTGCGCGAGCTGGCCGAAAAAGCAAAAGCTATTATGCGTCAGGATACGCTGGCCATCAATATTCGCGACGGTTGGGGTGTGAAAACACCGAAACTGGAACCGGTCTATTCGCAAAACAAAGGTCGCATTGCCAAAGTAACACGTACGGATATGGCAAGGGCCATGCAAAGGATCTCCGACGGGGAAACCATCGGAAAATTCCGCCAGGGCGATTGGGTGATGCCCATTTTGCTGAAAGCCCAAAACAGAAATGATTACGACTACGGAAGTATCGGAAGCCTGCCCATTTTAAATGCCTACGGCGACATCATCCCTCTGGATCAGTTGACCGACAGCATCCCCATCAAATTTGAAAATTATTACATCACCAAATTCAACCGTCAGTTGAGCATTGCCGCACAATGCGATCCGGTGCCGGGGATTGGGAATACGGAACTGGAAGCACGGCTGATGCCTAAAATTGATGCCATTCCGCTGCCGCCGGGTTACAGGCTCTGGTGGGACGGAATCTATTATACCCAACAGGTTACCAACAAAGCCATCAACAGCAAATTGCCCATTGCCGTATTGATCATCCTCACCATACTGATGTTGCAGTACCGCAACTGGAAAACGGTTACGATGATCGGATTGATGGTGCCTCTGGTGATGATCGGGATCACATTTGCATTCCTTGCTTCAGGATTGTTCTTCGGCTTCTTTGCCGTTCTCGGTATCCTCGGACTGGTGGGGATGGTGATCAAAAATGCCATTGTGCTGCTTGACCAGGCCGACATGGAAATGAAAGAAAACGGCCTGTCGCAATATCAAGCCATTGTTACGGCAACGCGTTCCAGAGCAATCCCCGTTTCCATGGCCGCAGGCACTACCATTCTGGGTATGGCGCCATTATTGCCCGACCCGATGTTCGGCGGTATGGCGGTGGCGATCATGGGTGGTTTGTTTGCAGCAACATTGCTGACCATTATCGTACTTCCCGCTTTTTATGCAGTGTTTTTCAACCTGAAAAAGGAAACGGTTACCAATCCGCCACCAAAAACAGATCTTCCCGAAAACAACAAAAACCGGGAAGCCGAATAAAATTTGGAAAAAATAATTGATAAAATAAATTCCCGGTGAAAGTAAAATCTGAAATACTTTACACCGGGATTTTTATTGTCCTGTATCTATCCGTCAATCTCAATTTACCGTATATTTGTAAATATTGTCTAAAAGAAATCATAAAAATGACCGGCTATGAAACTGTTGAAAAAAAATATTCTTACAATTGCTTTGATAATAATGATGTTAGCATCGTGTAACGAAAATCAGCCCGATAAAAAAAATGATGCGGATATCCCGGTATATAAAGGGGATTTACGTGAAATGAATTACACGCCCGAAAAAACCGTCTTCAGGATTTGGGCTCCCTCGGCCGATAAAGCCGAGGTGCTGATCTATAAAGATGGTCTGGGTGGCGCTCCCGTTGACAGGAAATACCTGAAAAAGGATGTGGAAGGGACATGGGCCACAGCCATGGATGGGGATATGAAAGGCCTTTTTTACACATTCAGGATCAAATACGATGGAAAGTGGCTGGCCGAGACGCCGGGTATCTTTGCCACTGCGGTGGGGGTGAACGGTAAAAGGGCCGCCATTGTTGATCTCGGTGAAACCAATCCGCCGGGATGGGAAAACGACCGTAAACCACGGTTGAGAAACTACAACGACATCATCATTTATGAACTGCAGGTGAGGGATATCTCCATAGCTTCCAACTCGGGGATCGTTCACAAAGGGAAGTTTACCGGCCTGGCCGAAACGGGTACGGTGAGTCCGGAAGGAGAAAAAACCGGCCTTGACCATATCAGGGAGCTGGGCGTTACCCACGTACATTTGTTGCCGGTATTCGATTTTCGTTCCATTGACGAAACCAAATTATCTGAAAACAAGTACAACTGGGGATACGACCCGCAAAACTACAACGTCCCCGAAGGCTCTTTCTCCACCGATCCGTACGACCCGGAGGTTCGTATCCGGGAATTTAAAGAGATGATCCGGGCGTTTCACAAAAAAGGCATCAGGGTGGTGATGGATGTGGTTTACAATCATACGGGAGAGACCGAAAATTCCAATTTCAACCTTTTGGTTCCGGGCTATTATTACCGGCACAATGCCGACGGAACGTGGTCGGATGCCTCGGCCTGCGGCAACGAAACCGCCTCGGAACGGCCGATGATGCGCAGGTTTATGATCGAGTCGTTGAAATACTGGGTGAACGAATACCATGTGGACGGGTTTCGTTTCGACCTGATGGGCATTCACGATATCGAGACCATGAACGCGATCAGCCGCGAACTGCATCATATCGATCCTTCCCTCTTTCTTTACGGTGAAGGCTGGACGGCAGGCAGCAGCCCCTTGCCCGAAAAAGAGCTGGCGCTGAAAAAATACACCTACCGTCTCGACAGCATTGCCGCCTTCAGCGACGACCTACGCGATGCCGTGAAAGGCGCTTGGAACAACGATACCTCAAGAGGATTTGTAAGCGGAGCCCACGGAATGGAAGAGAGCATCATGTTCGGTGTGGTGGCTTCAACCCGTCATCCGCAGGTGGATTATGCCCTGGTGAATTATTCCAAAGCACCCTGGGCGGCACAACCTTTCCAAACCATCAATTATGTATCGTGCCACGACAATCACACCCTGTGGGATAAACTGAAGATTTCCTCTCCGGATGCTTCACGGGCTACCCGCATCAAAATGGACAAGCTGGCCAACACCATTGTGCTCACTTCGCAAGGGGTTCCGTTCCTGCATGCCGGGGTTGACTTCCTCAGGTCCAAAAAAGGAGTTGAAAACGCTTATAACGCTCCCGACTCCATCAATGAGATCAACTGGTCGTTGAAACATACCAACCGCGAAGTTTTCGACTACTATTGCGGCCTCATTCAAATGCGCAGAAACCATCCGGCATTCAGAATGAACAGCACTGCCGACATCAAAAAAAACCTCGAATTCATTGATGCCGGTACCCCCGGTGTGGTGGCCTTTTTATTGAAACACAACGCCAATGGTGACAGCTGGAGAAATATCCTTGTGATATACAACGGCAACCAAAAGCCCGAAATGGTTGGAATTCCGCAAAAAAACTGGACTTTGGTATTGAACGGGAACGGCTATAGAAAGAACGGTTATATGATCATCAATGATGACAGGGTTTCCGTACCGGCCACCTCGGCGATCGTACTGGCCGAGATCGTTGCAGGGCAAAATTAATACCGGCTACAGCCTGACAATAAAAAAAACCCGTCAACCAAAGAGCTGATATTGATCTCCGCTTTTCCGTTGAAAGTACGGTTGATCACGACATTTCCTTTTGTGTTGTAAAATAGGGCCTGCTGAAAAATGTTGTGGTTGCTGATGCAAAAGGTGCAGTTTGTTCATCACCAATAGTTTCTATTATTACTT
>JAOZMX010000147.1 GCA_029934065.1 Bacteroidales bacterium | reverse complement strand
GCCACACAGGAAAAAGATGGATTTTTCGACGGGGAAAACATCAGCTTTAAAGTGTTTGAAGCAAATACAGGTACAGAAGCAAAGGCTGTTGCTTCATACGACCGGGAATTTCCCGATTTTAACGGTGTTTTCAAAACCAATGGTTTATCAGCAATAAGCTCATTGAAATTTGAGGCCGCCGGAGTTAACGAAGCATCAGCAATTCATGCAAGAGTCTATCCTAATCCTGCCAAAGAAAAATTGTTTGTCGAGTTTGAAGAAATTCCGGAGAATGTAACATTGACAATTTTGAATCTGCTTGGAAAAACCGAGATGGAGCAAGCTATTTCTCATACTAAAACAACGATAGATGTTTCCGGACTAAAACCGGGCGTTTATCTGATTGAAATTACATCAAACGGCAATTCGGAGATCAGGAAGTTGATTATCGAGTAAAGGTATTTCCCTAAATCTTCTCATATTTTAGTGCTGCCCCGAAATGAATCGGGGCAGTTTTTTTACAAAAGATGATAATAATACGCCACGGCCCTTCCCATCAGGATCAGGCCGAAGGCCATCAGCAAAATGCCCACAATGCGGTTGAGCCTTCTGATGTTTTTTTCGTTGAGAAAGCGTTTCAGTTTTTTTGCTACGTAAACTTTGATCAGGTCGGTGGAGAGAATGGTTGACAAAGTACCGGCGAAGAAAAACACCGCCGAGCGGGTATTGTCTCCATAAGTTGAGGTGACCCCGACGGTAACGCTGATCCACCAGAACCAGACAAACGGGTTGGCAATGTTCAGGAAAAATCCTTTCAGGATATAGGTGACCCATCCCGGTTTTTTTTCGGCGACGGCAGTGCCGTTATTCATCACGGAAACGGTCCTTTTGAAGGTGAAAATGCCGTATCCGATGAGGATAAACCCACTGATAATGCCAAAGACAAGTCTGTTTTGTTCGTTGGAGATGATCTGCAATGCGCCGATAAAGCAGAGGAACACCAGGGTGAGATCGCTGAAAAAAATGCCCACTGCCAGCAGCGCCCCCGAGCGGGCACCGCGGTGTACACTGGTCTGGATCAGCGCAAACAGGGCAGGCCCGAACAATACGGCCAGCGTTACTCCTAAAATGACACCTTCGAGGAATGGATCCATGTGTAATTCTTTCGTTATGAAAACCTAACCGGAATCAGCTTTTATCCGATTGCCGGCCTTTGTACCGGGCAATGAACGATTCCCAGTTTTCCAATTGTTTTTCCTTGAGCACACGCGGAAATTTGTTTTGCGCCCCCTCTTTCCCCTGTTCCCTCATGTAATCGTAAAAAACCTTTGACGGTAATACCTCAACAATCACATCCCTGATGGCATTAATGCGTTCCACACGGTAGTCGTCGTTGAGTTGTTTCAGATAATTGTCGATCAAAGTACTTGCCTTAACGGGGTCCACCCGGTCGTCGGTACCGAGGAACCATTTATGGGCAAACATGCTGCCGTATTTGGTCCCCGCCACGGTAAATTCCCTGACCTCAATGTTCAGTTCGTCACTCATCAATTCAATGGCACGGGTCATATTCTCCTGCGAGAGATGCTCGCCGCACAAGCTGAGAAAATGTTTGGTCCGGCCTGTTATTTTGATTTCGTTGAGTTTCTTTGATGTGAATTTGATGGTATCGCCGATGAGATACCGCCATGCTCCCGCATTGGAACTGATCAGCAGGGCATACTCCTTTTCTTCTTCCACATCCCTGAGCGTAAGCGTTTCTGGGTTTTTGATCAGATTGCCGTCGTTGTCGAAGTTGTGTTCGTTGAAGGGGATAAATTCAAAAAACAATCCCGTGTCCAGCGACATCTGCATCGAATTGACATTCGGTCGTTTTTGATAAGCGATAAAGCCTTCGGAAGCAAGATAGGTTTCCATGTAGGTGAGCGGTTTGGCCAGCAGCCGTTCAAAACCTTTCAGGTAAGGCGCAATGGAGACCCCTCCGTGCACATAAATGCTCAGGTTGGGCCAGATGTCGTGAATGGTGGAGAGGTTGTACCTTTCGATGATTTTCTCCAGCAGGATCTGCAACCATGCCGGAACGCCCACGATCACCCCGATATCCCAGTCGCCCGCTTTTCTGACGATCTCTTCCAGCTTGGTTGGCCAGTCACGTTCTTTGGAAATTCTTTTTCCGGGTTTGTAAAAAAACTGAAACCAGAACGGGATGTTGCTTGTGGTGATGCCCGACAGGTCGCCGGCATAATAGGTTCCGTTGAACTGCAGGTGTGTACTGCCGCCAAGCATCAGGATGCCCTTGCCTTTTTCGAAAAACGACGGAGGAAAGTTATATTGCGCCAGCGACAGCAATTGCCGGACACTGGTTCGCTTGATGGATTTGAGCATGTCGGCGGTAACGGGGATGTATTTGCTTGAGGCCTCCGAGGTGCCCGAGCTCAGAGCAAAATACTTGACCCGTCCGGGCCAGGTCACAAACGGCTCTCCGTTGAGCGAACGGTACCACCATCTTTTGTGCATCGCGTTGTAGTCGTGCACGGGAACACGTTTTTGGAAAGCTGAAACGATATCAGAGCTGTTCAAGATATCCGAAAAACCATAGGTTTCACCAAAATGGGTAAACTGGGCTTTCCGCAAAAGCTTGTTCAGAACGTTTTGCTGCGCTTTGCAACCGTCAAAACCCTTCAGGTTTTCCTTGTCGCTCAGGCTGCGCAACTCAATAGCCCGTTTTATGATCGAACCTATTATCGGCAATTTCGTATTCTTTTGTTAATAATATCCGATTGATTAAAAAACGTTATTATTTATCGGTTAATTAATCATTCGGTTTAATTTCGCAGCAAAAATAGAAAATTAAAAATTATGACTTCCCGGGATAATTTTTTTAAAGTTCATTCCCGGCATTTGAAACAATACGATGAAACCATTAAAAATATTGAAGATATTTTTTAAGATACTGGGTGTTATTATCCTGCTGGCGCTGGCATTTTTGATCGTTGCCAGTTTGCTGGCCACATTTACCGATTATCGTCCGCCGGACAGCGAAATTATTAAACCAAAAGGGAAAATAACCACAACCAGCATCCAAAAAGATACGCTTGACTTAATGTCGTGGAACATTGGTTATGGCGGCCTGGGCGCAAAGATGGATTTCTTTTACGACGGCGGCAATCAGGTGAGGCCGTCGCGCAGTTATTACAACGAAACCTTCGAATGTATCGAAAAGGTGTTGCAGAACAACGATACCATGGATTTTATCCTTTTGCAGGAAGTGGATAAAAAAGCAAGGCGCAGCTACCGCAACGATCAGGAGGAGCAGATCATCGCTTTGATGCCTCAATACCAAAGTGTGTTCGCAAAGAATTACGATGTACTGTTTGTTCCGGTGCCGCTCAACGATCCCATGGGAAAGGTCGTTGCCGGCCTGATGAGCTTGTCGCAATACGTTCCTGCCACGGCCGAAAGGGTAAGCTTCCCCGGAAATTATGCCTGGCCCAAGAGTATTTTCATGCTCGACCGCTGCTTTATCACCGAACATTTTGTTACCGACAACGGAAGTGTTCTGATGCTCATCAACACCCACAACTCGGCTTTCGACGACGGAACACTGCGCAAGCAGCAATTCGACCTGTTGCGCAAAACAGCACTCGATGCATATGCCAAAGGCTATTATGTGATTATCGGCGGCGACTGGAACCAAAATCCGCCGGGCTTTGATCCTTCGCTGATACAAAACGGCGACCTTTCCGAACGCCACGATCTTCCCAATGTCCCCGCTGATTTTATGCCTCCGGAGTGGAGCTGGGCCTTCGATCCCACCATTCCGTCAAATCGTGATGCCGGCGTGGTGTACCGTAAAGGAAAAACTTCCACTACCATTCTGGATTATTTCCTGCTTTCACCAAATATTCAACTTTTGGATGTCAGTACCTTGGACCTCGGCTTCAACTGTTCCGACCACAATCCGGTAACATTACGGGTAAAGCTGAAAAACCATTAGGCCGAAAGATATTTCCCCCGAATCCGTCCGGTCTTTATCCGGAAATGCTTTCATTTAGAATATTTTTCATAGTTTTGTATTGAACTTTTTTCTTATCGGATGAAAAACAAAAACTACTATTTCTTTTTCTTTCTTCCATTGACCTTGTGTATTTTTCAGAAATTGCCGGCACAAAAGAATATCGACTCTCTTCTGAAACTGGTTGCCGGGGCCGACGGGATCAAAAAAGTGGAGCACCTGAATGCGCTGGCCGAAGCATATTTCACCACCGATCCGGATCATGCGGTCACTACAGCGGATCTGGCCTATCAAACGGCAAAAAATCTGGATGATCTGGAACTGCAGGCAAGAGCATCCCGCATACTGGCCGACGCCTGGTATTACAAAAACGATTTTCTTAAAGCCATCGACTATTACAAGATTGCCGCCGAAGCCGATAAAGCATTGAACGGTGAGGATTCGAAGTTTTATTTCGAAAGGCTGGGAGACATCGGTTATTGTTATGATGTGCTTTTTCAGTACGACCTTTCGGAAGAATATTACGGCAAAGCACTTGCTCTGGCCCGCAAAATCGATGATGATGAAGAAATCGCCAACAACCTGAATAACCTGGGGCATATCAATTTTTCATGGGGCAATTACGACAAGGCGATCTCACTTTTTATCGCTGCACTCCAAATTGATCAAAAACGAAACATCGAAGAGTACATTTCGATTGATTACAACAATATCGGGAAGGTTTATTTTTCGTGGGGAAAATATGACGAGGCCATAGAGTATTACACCAAAGCACTCGAAATGGCAGAAGCCACAAATAACAGCGCCATGCAGGCCATCCGTTTGAGCAATTTGGGACAAGCTTACGAGGCAATGGGAGATTTCGATCAGGCACTTGTTTTTCTGAACAAAGCACTTGACATTGACAACCAATTGGGCAACAGAGAAAAAACAGGCATCAGATGGTGTAATATCGGAAGGGTTTTTCTCAAGCAGAAAAAATACAAGGAAGCGCAGCATAATTTCAACGAAGCGTTATCCATCTTCAAAGAGGCCAACTATTACGAATCGCAAGCGATCACTTTTAATCTTCTCGGAGAATTGATGTTTGCTCAAAAAAAATACAACGAAGCATTGCAATATTTCGACAAAAGCCTGAAGATTTCCGATACCATCGGTTTGAGACCGCAAAAACTGCACAGTTTGAAAAGCCTCTCCGACACTTATGCAAAAATGGGAAATTACGAAAAATCCCTACTGTATTACACCGGCTTTTCGGCACTTAAAGATTCAATGTTTAATGAAGAAAAACACCGCCAGCTTGCCGAATTTGAAGTGAGATACAAAACCGAAAAAAAAGAAAAGGAAAACACCATCCTCAAACAAAAAGCAAAAATTCGGTTTAAACAAATGATTATCTTCATCATCCTGGGCGTTGCGATGCTTGTGGTGGCCGTGCTTTTTATTTTTTTATTTACAATCAAGCGCAAATCATTGATCCAAAACAGAAAACTACACAGCAGGGAAAAAGAATTGCATCAGCTCGAAATGGAGAAAAAGGAAAAAGAGAACGATCATCTTCAACAGGTTTTGTTTGCCGAAGAAAAGATCAATAAACTGCAGCAGGAAAAGTTGAAACAAAAAAACCGGGAGCTTTCCACAGCCACATTGCATATCCTGAACAAAAACGAAGTGCTCGGCAATATCCGCAAAATTGCAAAAACGGCACTTGCCGATAAAAACGCCAGCCAAAACGATCACTTCAAAAAACTGATTGATGAAATAGATAACAATACGAATCTGGATGAGCAGTGGAATCAGTTCAAGATGCATTTCGAGTCGGTTCACAAAGGTTTTTTCGAAAAACTCAGGAACAAATTCCCTCACATTACCCAAAATGAGCTCAAGCTCTGTGCCTATTTGAAAATGAATCTCTCAACAAAAGAGATCGCCCAAATGCTGAACATCGGCATCGAATCGGTGAACACAAAACGCTATCGTTTACGAAAAAAACTGCACCTCGACAATGAACAAAATCTGGTTGCTTTCATCAGTTCGTTTTAGGTTAACTCCCGTTTCAGGCCTTACAGCAGGAATTAAAAGATATGAATCGACGATAAGAACAAAATCAAATAAAAAATCCTATGGCAACACTACGCAACGGAGAAAGTGAAATCTATTTTGAAGTTCATGGTTCGGGTGAGCCTTTGCTGCTCATTGCAGGGTTGGCTTCCGATTCGCAAAGCTGGATAACCGTTGTACCGGAATTATCGAAGCATTTCAAAACGATCATTTTCGACAACCGCGGGGCCGGACGGACAAAATGTCCCGTAACCGACATCTCCATCGAAGCAATTGCCAGCGATGCGGTAGCATTGCTCCGTCATCTTTCCCTCAGCCGGGCGCATGTGTTGGGACACTCCATGGGCGGTTATGTTGCACAATACCTTGCCGTCAATCATCCCGAAAGGGTTGATAAACTGATCCTCGCAGCCACATCCTCCTTCACCGGACAAAGAAACAAATCCCTTTTACGGGACATGATCACCTTGCGGGGCTCCGGCATGAACATGGAACTCTGGTATCGAAATCTTTTCTATTGGATATTCAGCCCGCATTTTTTTGTAAATCCCGATTTCGTGGCCGAAAATGTGAAACTTGCCGTCGATTATCCCTACCCGCAAACATTGGCGCAATTTTCAAAACAAGTGGAGATCATCAGTCGTTTCGACATGTCGCAAAAACTTTCCCACATCAAAGCGGAAACATTGATTTTAACGGGAGAGGAAGATTTGCTTTTTCCCACTTCGGAAGTTTTTAATGCTTTTTCTATCTTAAAAAGAACCAAATTCGTTACGATCAGCCACGCCGGCCATGCAATGTTTTTGGAAAACCAATCCGGATTTTTAAACGAGATCACCGGGTTTCTGCAATAGAAAATTTCCATTTTTTAATAACGCTCCGCTTCGTTGTCCAAAATGACGAAAAAAAACTTTCCCGGGCCTTTGCAAGTGATATTTTCATAACAAAATCGTATACCCTCAATATAGACATTTACTGAACGTCATTTTAGTAGCTGTTTTTCAGTGTGTTATAAAAACCGGGTAATTATGATGTTCATATAATGTCTATATCGAAAATTTTACAACGCCTTTTTTATGATGTACTTTTATTCCGTCAATTTCAAAGCCTAAAAAGGCAACGTATGAAGATAAATTACCATATCGAAATCCGTGGAAATGTAAACCACCTTGGCAACAAACTCAAAATTATGATCCTTGCCAATCAATGCAATATTGCGGGAAGTGTGTCGGAAAAAGAACATCAACTTGAAATTGAAGCAGAGGGCAACGAAAAAGATTTAAAGGATTTTATCGAAATCTGTCGAAAGAAATTTGCCGGTGAAGGGATCGTCAACATGACGGTCAAAGAGCAAAATCCTACCTATTACGATGATTTTTCAATTCTATAATTAAATAACATTCAGTCATTTTTTATATAACATAAAAAGGAGATCAATTATGAAAAAGTTAAGCTTACTTTTATTAATGCTGCTAACCCTTACGGGTTATTCGCAAAAAGTTACCAACACCTGGGACGGTAGCTGGAACAGTTACTGGATCAATTCGCAGAACTGGTCGTTGAACCATGTGCCCACTTCAACAGAAGATGTGGTGATCCCAGGCGGGATGCCGCGTTATCCTTCGACCAGCAGTACCAATCAGAATATAAAATCACTCACCATAGAAAGTGGTGCCTATGTGAGGATTGGTGCTTCGACACTGAACGTGGACCAGGATGTAAATGTCTCCGGAGAAATCCGTATGTACGATACGGATGCCGAATTAAAGTGTGATGATATAACATGGTACAGCGGCTCGGAAGCACAAACAACAGGGAATTGTGAATTTGTGGTATATGGAACCTGGGAGTTTAAACCGGGTGCTGATGTACAACTTGACAATGGCAGAGTTCAGTTTTATGGAACCGGCAATCAGTATATCAGAAGCAGAGATGCCGACTGCTATTTTAATGATATATACGTTTCCAAAACCGCAGGTGTTTTTGGGCTTAGCAGCCAGTCATCGGCAACCTGTAAAATAAAAGGTGATTTAACATTGGGCGGATCCAATTACGACTTTACCAGCCCCTCCGGACAAACGATTCAGATTGCCGACGATTTTCTGAACACCGATCCTACCATCGATGTTACGCTGGCCAATGGTACAATTGAATTCACCGGCAACTCAGGGAATTGCATGATCCGGCCCCAGCCTGGTGATTATTTCAACAACCTCGTTATCAACACCGGAAGTGTCAAACTGTATATAAGCCCCATTTATGCTTCATATTTCCAAATCAAAAACGATGTAACCATCAATTCGGGACAATTTGATGTTAATGGCACGGATTTGTTTGTCGGCGGCGACTGGACCAATAATGTAGGCACCTACGGTTTCTTGGAAGGGGACGAAAAAGTAACTTTCAACGGAAACAATCACCAGTACTGCTCGGACGAAACTTTTTACACGCTGGAAGTAGATAAAAGCGGCGGGGCATTGCGGATGAACGGTACGGATGTGGTTTGTCAGCAATACGACTGGACCGCCGGTGCCGTGGATGTATTGAGCGGTTCGTTTACGGCAAACGAATTGCTCGACAATGCCATTCAGGGTATCTTTTATGTAAATACCGGCGGTACTATCAATTTGCATAATGACGATGGCTACATTGACCTGAAAGGCGATTTGCATATTCTCGGCGGCGAATTTAACGTTTACGGAGGTACTTTTGCAAGTTACTGGCCCTGGGGCGAAGATGCATCCATTACCATGAGCGATGGTATTCTCGATTTTAAAGATCAGGGAATAAACATTTATAGTAATGCCTATGCTTTAAACGACAATATTACGGGAGGCCGGATAAAATGTACCGGATATTTGTATAACCAACGGGCCGATTTTACGCCTAATGCCGGAATATTTGAAATGTATGGCCCCTCGGATGCAAATATTAAAACCA
>JAOZMX010000146.1 GCA_029934065.1 Bacteroidales bacterium | reverse complement strand
CCGCCTTCGCCAAGGCTTCGGCGGTCAGGAAAATCGTTAATCTTCAATCTTAAATCAATATCAAACATCACACATCTAACATCGTACATCTGATATCAAAAATAAGCCCCCCCGTATTACTTCGATTTGTCGGGGAAAGGTGGCGGCGGCGGATAATCCTTCGGATTTTTCTTCAGCTCGTCCAGAAGCACTTCGATGGCTTTGTTCAACTGCTGATCTATTCCTTCGTATTCTTTGGCAGGATCGTTCCGCACTTCGATGTCTGGAGTTACGCCTTTACCTTCGATGATCCACTGTGTTCCGTCGGCGCTGTAGTGTGCAAATTCGGGCTTGGTAAGGCTGCCGCCGTCAATGAACGGAAGACTGCCGCGGATGCCGACCACACCGCCCCAGGTCCGGAGGCCGATCAGCTTGCCCAGTTTGTATTTTCTGAACTGATAGGGAAACAGGTCGCCGTCGGAAGCGGAATACTGATTGATCAGACAAACCATCGGCCCCAGCATCATGGCACCGGGAACAGGTTCGCCCGTGGTGTTCCTGCCCATGGCCATCAACCCCAGCTCACGCCGGAGCCGTTCGATGATCATCGGCGAAACATTGCCACCGCCGTTGCCTCTGTCGTCAATGATCAGGGCTTTCTTCCGCATCTGCGGATAAAAATATTTAACAAACTGGTTGAGCCAGTCGGGGCCCATATCGGGAATGTGGATGTAGCCAATTTGTCCGTTGGATGCTTCGTCCACTTTTTTGATGTTGCCGCGCACCCAGTCGAAATAGTACAGTTTGCTTTCGTCGGCAATGGGGATGATCAGTTCGTTGCGGGTCTCCTTGTCGGAGGGTGATGAGGCGATGGTAAGCTCAACCTGCCGTCCGGCTTTTCCGACCAGTGACTGATAAATGTTGGCCATTTCGCTGGTGGGATGGCCGTCAACGGCAATGATGTAATCGCCTTCGCTGACATCAACACCGATCTCGGTGAGGGGCGAACGCACTTTTTTGTTCCAGTTTTGCCCCTTCAGGATGTGATCGATCCGGTAATAACCCGATTTGTCGCGGCTTAATTCCGCACCGAGCAAGCCGGTCTTGATCTTTTTGGGGATAACCCTGTCGCCGCCGTTCACGTATGCATGACCGATATTCAGTTCGCCGATCATCTCGCCGATGACATAGGTCAGGTCGTATCTTGTGTTCACATGTTTTACCAGCGGTTCGTATTTTTTGTAAACCTTGTCCCAGTCCAGTCCGTGCATGTTGGGATCGTAAAAGAAATCGCGCATCTGGCGCCACGATTCATTAAATATCTGCTGCCACTCTTTTTTGGGATCAACCCACACTTTCATACCCGAAAGGTCAATGGTCTTATCCGGCTTGACTTTGCCTTTCGGCAAATTGATCACGGCATACTTTCCGTTTTTCCTTACCAGCATCTTTTTACCGTTGGCCGATATTTCGAGCATGCTCGCATTTCCGAGATTTTTCTCTTCTTTGGATTTCAGATCGAAAAACAGCAGTGTACTTTCATGATCGCCCGTTTTGTACCTTGTATAATACACTCCGCCGTCAACACCGGCAATATTCCAGTAAGATGCCGCTTCCACAGGCAGTTCAATCGTCCGGTCGATGATTCCGTCAAAATCAATGGTCACGTCATTGGAATCCTTACCCGAATCCTCTTTTGTCCCGTCTTTGTCTTTCTTTTTCTCTTTTTTACCGTTTTCTTCCTTGTCGTTTTTTTCTCCATTATCCGCCTGATCATCATCCTTTACTTCAACCACATCATTTTCGGGTTCGAAAGGCGATTCGGTATCTTTGGCAAGGGTGAGCATATACACTTTGGTCATGTCCTGATAGGCATGGTTCCACTCGGTCCAACTGTAGATGGGATTGAACGTACGAGCGGAAGAAAAATAGAGGTACTTTCCGTCGGGGCTGAAGGAGGGATCACCCGAATTGAACCACCTGGAAGTAACGGGAGTTGATGTTTTGGTTTCGAGATTATAGATATATATCCGTTCGGGCGCTTCACTGCTTGGTTTAACATAAGCCAGCCATTTGCTGTCGGGCGACCAGGCGTAATCGTTGTATTCACCTTCGTCGGTCTGCTCCACGAGGGTTTGTTCTTTGCTTTCGATGTCAACGATATAAAGACGCTTTTTCTGGTCGGAAAAGGCGATCTTTTTGGCGTCGGGCGACCACCAGAAACCGAATTTGTATGAATCGCCGTTGGAGGTGATCTGTACAGGCTTTTCCGATCCGTCCTGTTTCAGGATATAAATCTCATCTTCGCCCGATTCGTCCGAAATGTAAGCGATCCATTTGCCGTCGGACGACCAGTCGGAACCGCGCTCGTGCACATCGTTGGTGTTGGTCAGGTTTTTGGTGATCCCGCTTTTGGCAGGCAGCGAAAAGATATCACCCCTTGCACCGAAAGTAACGCGCTTTCCGTCGGGGGAAACGGATGAGTAACGAATATTTTTGGAGGCATCCTTCCAGCAGGGACGACTGGTGATGAAATCGTTCATGATCTTCACGTCAATACGCCTGGGCACCTGACTTTGCAAATCGAAATAATAAAGATACCCGCCGTTTTCGTAAATAATGGCATTGTCGCCCAGTGACGGGAATTTGATGTCGTATTTGTCGTAGTTGGTCAGTTTTTTCGTCTCTTTGGTTTTGGTATTGTACGAAAAGAGATTCATGATACGGTCGCGGTCGGAGAGAAAATAGATCACATTGCCATGCCACATGGGGAAAATATCCTGTGCAGGGTTGTTGGTCACATTGACGGTTTCTTTGGTCTTGAAGTCGTAAACCCAGACATCGTCGGCCATTCCGCCGCGGTAATATTTCCACGTTCTAAACTCACGGAACACCTGGTTGTAGGCCAGTTTTTTACCGTCGGGCGAAAAGCTGCAAAAGCCTCCCGAGGGCAACGGCAATTGGGTGCAAAGGCCTCCCTCTTTGGAAACATCAAACAACTGTCCGATAAAGGAGTTAAAGGATTTTTTCCGGGAGCGGAAAACAATATGGTCGTTGTCTTTCCATGTCATCACAATATTATTGGGGCCCATCCGGTCGGACACATCGTCGCGGGACAATGTTGCCGTATAAGTGATCCTTTTGGGCACACCGCCTTCGGCCGGCATGGCATATACTTCGGTATTGCCGTCGTACTGGCCGGTAAAAGCCAGCGTGGAGCCGTCGGGCGAGAACCGTGCAAACATTTCGTAACCATCATCGTTAGTGAGCCGACGGGCAATCCCGCCTGTACGGGCTACCGTATAAAGGTCACCGGCATAACTGAAGACAACCTGGTCTCCGTGAATCGCAGGGAATCGCATCAATCGCGCTTCCTCTTCCTGTGCAAATGCCGTTGTTGCCATCACAACAATCAACAGCAGTGTTGTTAAGCTATTTTTAATCATTAATAAAAGTGTTTTTTAGATTCAAAAAATAATCTTTAAAGGTTTTATGATTTTTGACAAATGTACATTAATTTTTTTCATTGTTAACCCTGAATCCGGCCAACAAAAAAAATTATATATTTGGTCAATCAAACATCATTGATGATATAAAAATTTCACCCATGGCAAACGATCAAAAGCAATCCGTTGGAAACGCCAAAAACACGGAGCACAAGAAAGAAAAAGTTGTGCAGGAGCGAAAGTTGATCCTGCTTGCCGAAGATGAAGACCTTGGCCGTGCCCGCGACACGGAACATCATCCCGTAAAGGGAAAATACTTCCGGAGAAAGCAGGCCCATGAAGACGCATGATGGACAAAAAATTGACCGTAGCAATTTTTTTTTAATTTCGCACACGCATTTTTGCATTCGTTGCGTTTATTTGTGGACAAAACCACACAGAGAGGATGGAACTGGTGTTCCGGTTGGTCTTCAAAACCAATAGCAGACGGATAAAACCGGCTGTGGCAGGTTCGATTCCTGCTCTCTCTGCTTTTTATTTTAACCTGTAAAACGATCAGTCACTTTGAAAAATCCGCAAGAACAAACCGGCCAAAACAAGTTCAGCACATTGCCCGGTGTTGACACTTTGTTGAGCGACAAACAAATTAAGCCGCTACTTGAGAAATACCCCAGAACGCTGGTCTCATTTTTCATCAGGGAGACACTCAACACAATCAGGAAATCGGTTTCGGAAGGGAATGCCATCCCGGAAAAGGAAGAGATCATCCGGATGATCCGCTCCGAAATCCAGGCGCTGGTGACCAAAAGCCTGAAGCCCGTGATCAATGCCACCGGCGTGATCATTCACACCAATCTGGGCAGAGCCCCTTTCGGGGAAGAATTATTGAAGGATGCCCACGACATCCTGACGGGGTACAGCAATCTGGAATATGATCTGGAAAAAGCCGGGCGCGGCTCCCGCTATGTTCACGTAACCAAATTGCTGAAATACCTGACCGGTGCGGAGGATATTCTTGTGGTGAACAACAACGCCGCCGCCATCATGCTGGTGTTGCGCACGTTTGCACGCAACAGGGAAGTGATCGTATCGCGGGGTGAGCTCATCGAGATCGGCGGTTCGTTCAGAATGCCTGACATTATGAAGGCTTCCGACTGTGAGATGGTGGAAGTGGGCACCACCAACAAAACGAGCATTACCGATTATTTAAATGCCATTGACACGGGAACGGCATTGTTGCTCAAGGTTCACCGGTCCAATTACACCATCAAAGGATTCACCAAAGAGGCCACACTCAACGAACTGGTTGAGCTCGGAAAAAGAACCGGCATTCCGGTGGTTTATGACATGGGTTCGGGATTGTTGCGCAAACCGGCCTTGCCCGTCCTGAAAGACGAACCGGATGTAAAGACCACCCTTTCGGCAGGCATTGACCTGATCACCTTCAGCGGCGACAAACTTTTGGGTGGCCCGCAGGCGGGGATCATTGCCGGGAAACACGATATGATCAGCAAGCTTAAAAAAGAACCCATGACCCGTGCTTTGCGGGTAGGCAAAGAAACCCTTTCGCTGCTCGAAGCGTTGTGCATCCGTTACCTTGACGAAGAGAAATTCTTCCGTTTCAGCCCCATTTACAGGATGATGACAACACCGGCAAAACAATTGCAGGAAAGAGCCCAACGGCTGAAAGACCTTTTGATGAATGCCGGGGTTGATGCCCGCGTTGTCGAAAGTTTCGGCCAACCCGGCGGCGGCTCGTTACCGGGCAAGACCATCAAAAGCTTTGCAGTGGAAGTTTTGCCAGTTCAGCGATCCCGCAAGGAGAAAAATGAATTTTGCGAAAGCATCTACCACAATCTGCTGAAAAGCAACAAACCCGTACTCGGCGTGTTGCGCAAGGGAAAACTGATCTTTGACGTGCTGACGCTCCGCGACGACCAGCTCGAAAAAACTTCGGAAATCATTTCAACAACTTATAAAGAGGGATTGCCAACATGATCAAACATCTTATCATGGGTACGGCCGGTCATGTGGATCACGGAAAAACCGCACTGATCGCCGCACTCACAGGCATTGACTGCGACACCCACAAAGAAGAAAAAGCCCGGGGCATCACCATCAACCTCGGTTTTGCCCATTTCGATCCGGGAGAAAATATTTCCATCGGAATCATTGATGTTCCCGGACATAAGGATTTTATCAAGACGATGGTGGCAGGAGCCTACGGGATAGATTTCGTATTGCTGGTGATCGCTGCCGACAGCGGCATCATGCCCCAAACGCGGGAGCATTTCAACATCTTGCAAATGCTGGGCATCAGACAGGGTTTGGTGGCACTGACAAAAGTTGACATCGTGGATGAAGAAATGGCGGAACTGGCAAAACTCGAAATCCTTGAATACCTGGAAAAAACTTCCCTGAAAGATGCTCCCATCGTTCCGGTTTCGGCCGTTACCGGCGAGGGAATCGAAGAATTGAAAAAAGAGATCATAAAAATTGCAAAACAATCTCCCGCCAAAAAAGCGGGAAATGTTTTCAGGATGTATATCGACCGGCATTTCAATGTAAAAGGACACGGGCTGGTGGTAACCGGTTCGGTGCTCAACGGCAGGGTTTCCGTCGGCAACGAGTTGCACCTTTTTCCCGGAAAAGGTGAAAAGGTGAAAGTAAGGAGCATACAGCGTCACGGAAAACCGGTGGATCATGTGATGGCCGGCGATCGTGCGGCACTTAACATCTCGGGTATGAAGCAGGCCGATTTTGAACACGGCATGTTGCTGATGAGCCACGAGATGCCTCCCGTTGAAATGGTTGACGCACAAATTGAGCTTTTCGACACGCATGCAGCCCTCGGCACCTGGTCGTATGTTCTCTTTCATACGGGCACTTTTTATTGTAAAGCACGCCTCCACCTGCTGGATAAAGAGGTATTGAAAGGTAACGAAAAAGGAATCGTGCAGATCCATCTTGAAAAACCAACCATCCTGATGGTGAAAGACAAATTCATCATCCGCAATTCTTCCAATGACCAAACCCTCGGCGGGGGCACCGTCATTGATAACAAGCCGTTGCATCATAAGCGGAGGACGGAAAAACTGACCCGCAACCTTCAACAGCTTGTTGATGCCATGTTCAGCGGTGAAAATATCGGAGGCCTGATCCGGTTCGAGCTGGAAAAGATCAACGCGCCCGTTCCGGTTGCGTATTTTCAGGACAAAACCGAACTTCCGGTTGAGGAGATCGAGGACCTGATATCAAAGGATGCTCCCGAAGGCATCGAGATGATCAACCTCTCCGGAAAGCATTACCTGATCACCGACAATTACCGGCAACATCTTTCGGAAAGAATAAAAACCATACTCAATGAATGGCACAAAGACAATTTGTTGGAGCCGCGCGGGCTGGATTTGAAAGAGCTGGCCGGAAAAACAGGTTTTTCTTCCGGGATCGAATTGCAGTTTCTCGAAAATCACCTGGAATACATGGTTGAAAAAGCAGAGCTAAAAAAAGTCGGTTCAACCTGGGCACTGGCAGGTCATACGGTAAAAATTGACCGGCGCACCGGAGAGCAATTGCAATGGCTGGAACGTACCGTTGAAAATTTCGGCATTCAAAGAACCGCTTTCGGTGAACTGGAAGAACGGGCAGTCAGCGAGAAGATCAACAAGAACAAACTGAAGATGCTGCTTAATTATCTTTCGCAGGAAGGAAAAATATTTTTTAACGGCGAGGATTTTATTCACTCGGCAGTGCTGGATTCGGTGCGCAACAAACTGCTGCGCGAACTGGCCGGCAAACCGCGCGGCATCAACGAAAAGGAATTTCGCCTGCTGATCGGAACATCCAAAAAAACGGTACAACTCCTCATCGGGATTTTCATACAAGAGGGCGTGATCGAAAAGCGCACTTTTTACATTTACATCACCGATAAGGGAAGATCATTGATCAATTAAGCACGCAACATCTACCAATAAATCAAACAGCAGGAAATCGAAATTGAATTTGGGTTGGATAATTAAATCATAACCCGACGATTTGGGTTGGAAAATTAAATCTTTTTGTTTAGTTTTGCATTGGAAAATTAAATCACAATGGATAGGTACATCATTTCGGAACTAAAAAAATGGGTAGTAAAAAAACGGCGAAAGCCTTTACTTTTGCGTGGTGCAAGGCAAGTTGGTAAAACATGGCTCGTTGAAACCCTTGCCAAAGAATCATTTGAAAACATCATAAAAGTTGATTTTGAGGAAAAGCCGGACTTGATCTCTTTATTTGACGGGGATTTGGATCCCGAAAGAATATGCTCGGAACTTGAAATCAGGTTGGGACAACCTATAGTGGAAACCAAATCGCTGATGTTTTTCGATGAAATCCAGATATGCCCCAGGGCAATCATGTCGTTGCGCTATTTTTACGAAAAGAAACCCGGTTTGCATGTCATTGCTGCCGGCTCTTTGCTGGAATTTGTTTTCGGTGAAATCTCTTTTCCGGTGGGCCGCATACAAACAATGGAAGTTTTCCCCATGGATTTTTCCGAATTTCTGCTTGCCATTGGAAACAACAAGGCTGCCGACCTGTGCAGACAACCTATTGGCGAAGTTTCGGAGCCAATCCACAACTATCTGATCAGTCAGCTTCGAATTTACTGGCTGGTTGGTGGCATGCCGGAATGTGTTAAGGTTTATTCGGAAACAAAATCAATAAAAACAGCCACCGAAGTACAGGATGAGATCATCGAAACCTACAAACTGGATTTTAACAAGTATAAACCGAAAACGGATATCAATTGCCTGAATACGGTATTTTCCGGTTTGGCGGCAAAGGTTGGCCAACAAATAAAATACACCACTTTTTCGAAAGATTACACCGTCCCTACCATTAAGAAAGCGTTTGAAAGTTTGTTGATGGCCCGTATCGCAACAAAGGTTAAAGCTGTTTCCAGTCCGGGAATGCCGATGGAAATCTATGCTTCGGAAAAAAAATTCAAAACCGTATTTCTGGATATCGGGTTAATGAACAGGGTAATGGGAATTGAATACAATGAAGCCCTTAACCATGATAACCTGCTCTCGATTTACCGGGGACAACTTGCCGAACAGTTTGTAGGGCAAGAATTTGCATCATCCTTTAAAAATCAACTTTATTATTGGGCAAGAGATGCAAAAAACAGTCAAGCCGAAATTGATTTTCTACTCCATAAAAACGGGGATTTTATTCCTGTTGAGGTTAAAGACGGCCCGGCCGGGAAACTCCGAAGTCTGCACTATTTTCGGGAAAAATATCAACCCGGTTATTCCGTGGTTTTTCATTCCGGAAAAACGGGAAATATCTCTACCGAAAACATTTTCTTTTTTCCATTATATTTTGCAAAATCATTTGCATTATGGGGTTTGGATCAAAGCAGATAAAACGGGATTTAGATTAACCCGATAAATTATTTTCATTCATGCAAATTTATTGAATGAATGCAAAGCAAGAAAAAGCATTACCATGCCCAGCCAACAAAAAAAGCCCCGTTATAGCGGAGCTTTTTCATAAATTTTATCACTTTATCATAATTACCATGTTCCGTGGTCAATCAGTTCGCCACCTTCGTATTGCCACCATTCGCC
>JAOZMX010000145.1 GCA_029934065.1 Bacteroidales bacterium | reverse complement strand
ATCTGCGTATAGCTGATACCTTAAGGACAAAACCCTGTTCATGTAAAAAACTTCCGAGTCATTGTTCCCGTCATAAAAAATGACATAACCCTTTTCATAAAAAGATGCCGCTTTCAAATCAATGTCGTTCAACTGTTCCGATAACCTGAGCGCCTCATCACAATACTGCATTGCTTTTTCATGATCATTGCGTGCCCGATCATGCGATTGTCCCAGCAGCGTTTTTATTTTCCCCCGCTCGTCAGGAGAAGGGGAATGATCGCCCGGAACATCAGCCCATGATGCGGACGTAATAAATAACGCCGGTATCAGCAAAACAAGATATTGCTTTAACCTGGATCTAAAACCGTTTTTCATCGCAGTGTTATAATAGTTGATGAATGATATACTTTTACGTTTTTGTATTAATCTTCGATATTAGCATCGCCTGATATGGTAGTAGTAACCTGTCCGCCTTCAGCTCCATTCATTTTATAAACGACCACTTTTACCGTGTACGGTCCGGCCTTTCCACTCAAATCAATCAAAACAGCATTTGTAAAAATGCTTTTTTCAAGATTTTTCTCATCCCGAATAGCCCGATAGACAATCGTAAAAGGATTGCCGGCATCGGGATCCTGGGTATAAGTTTCCCCGGCATCGGCCAGGATATTAACTGTTGATTTTAAATAATTGCTTTCCTTCCCTGAACGGGTCAATGTCTGAAAACTTAAATGCTGGAGTGGTTCGTAAAGGTTCATGGCATTAAAATTTCAATGAATACTAAATAACTGTATGATTTTTCTACTAAAATACATCTTTTTTCTATATTTCATGTTTTTTATCACAATATTTTTACAACGAAGGCAATATCAGCTAAATCAGTTCGATATCCGAATTTTCGGCTGCATTGATCTTTACACCCTTCACCCATTTGGGCAAACTTTTAAGTTTGAATACTACCTCAACTTCAAGTTCAACATTGGTGATTTCGTCCGGCGAATCATCCATCACAAAATCAAGTTCGTAAATACCGTCCTCAGGTACTGTTTCATAATTTTTCGGTTTTAAAACCGGTGTGATAAGCTTTTTCAGTTCGGCAATTCCTTTGGCTCTTATGGCCATCAGATCCGGCTCGTCCGTGTCTTTTAAAATGCGGATCTCTTTCACATATCTTATGGTACTGTTCATCATGGTGCAATATTACCACAGGCAAAATTTGCAACCATAGCAGAAAACCACTAAAAAAAATATTTAGGAATCGAATTTTTGAATCAGCTGCTGAATGATAATGGCAGGAAAAAGCAAAACAAAAAATAAAACGGAAATGATCGTTTTGGAAATCAGTTGAAAAAAGAAATTAATGACAGCCGATAAACTTTGGATGATCCAATGGGCCAGACGATCGTAAAGCAATGAACCGACAATAAGTCCGGCGGGAATAAAATACCAGACGGGCGAGACATTAATAAAAAGAAAAATGATGATGAGTGCCACCGATAAAGTCAGCAGGCGTCGCAAATCTTTTTCATATTCCATCTTTAGTCAATTTTTGGTTTATTTGCAGTTTAAATGTAGATATGGTTAGTAAATTAATAAATAATCAATTGACCGGATTATTCAGGTTTCATTGCGGTGGGAAGGTATGCAACAAAGATTGTTCCGCTTTGAGTTGAAGTAATTTTAACAGAAAAAACAAAAATACGGGTTATTAAAAATTTTTGGCTTTTGCATTAAAAACCGGATGGTATGTTACCAGTGTCGAAAATAAAATTCGTCAAATCACTTCAAACAGAGAAGTTTAGAAAATTACACGGCCTTTTCACGGTGGAAGGACCGACAATGGTAGGAGAGCTTTTGAAAAGCGATTTTGCGGTGGATGAGATCTTTGCCGTAAGATCGTGGGTGGAGGAAAACAAAAACCTATCTGGTCGTTCCGATGTAAAGATTTATGACGTTACAGACAAGGAACTCAACAGATTAAGCGGATTGAAAACGCCGAATAAAGTCATTGCCACGGCTAATATCCCAACAAACGAAATTTCCGGAAAAATTTTCAACAACCTGTTGATTGCCCTCGACGGCATTGCCGATCCGGGCAATCTGGGCACCATCATCCGGATTGCCGATTGGTTTGGAATAGAGAACATTATCTGTTCACCACAAACGGTGGAACTGTTCAACCCGAAAGTGGTCAGGGCCACCATGGGATCATTGTTTAGGGTCAGGCTCTTCCATGTTGATTTGCCCGGTGTTTTTACAAAATTTGGAAAAAATATTCCAATTCTTGGAGCGACTTTGTCCGGTAAAGATATCTACAAAGCCGAATTACCCGAAAAGGCAATTGTTGTAATTGGGAATGAAGCTCACGGGATCGGTTCACAGGTCAAGTCGTTCCTTACGGATGAAATTTCCATTCCTTTGTTTGGCCGGGCCACCGAATCGCTGAATGCAGCCGTAGCGACAGGCATTATCTGTTCCGAGTTTTTGCGCAGGAGAAAATAACTGTATGCACTGCTGAAAAACATCAGCCGCAAAATTTTTATACATTTGCAAAAAAGAAGGTCATGGCAACAAAAATTTTACAACTAAAGGTCACGCTCAGGCACATCGACCCGCCTATTTGGAGGCGAATAGAAGTAAAAGACGATATCACATTTTACGAACTTCATCATATTATCCAGATTGTTATGGGTTGGTGGAATGCCCATTTGTTTGAATTCCGCATCGACGGCAATAAGATCGGGATTCCGGATGACGAATGGGATGATCCCGGATTGCTGGGTTCACAGGAAATAGTTTTGTCGCGGTTTATTAAGGCTGAAAAGATGAATTTTTCTTATCTCTACGATTTTGGCGATAGCTGGATGCACGAAATAGAAGTGGAAAAAATATCTGACCCTGTGCAACGCTATGAATACCCTGCCTGTACCGGTGGCGAAAGAAACTGCCCGCCTGAGGATGTTGGAGGCCCTCCCGGATATTATAACTTTGTGGAAGCAATGAAAGATAAACGGCATCCGCAGCATCGCGAACTGAAAGAATGGTATGGCGAACCGTTTGACCCCGAGTATTTCGACCTGAACGAGACCAACGGCGAACTGCAATTCATCATCAAAACAAAACACTGGAGCCCCAATTAGAAATACACTTTTTTTTGGAAATGCAGCCATGACTTATCTCCTGGGAAAGCCACAAAACAAAAGCATTCCCGCAAGGGCTGCCGTAAATTGCCAGTTCATCCAAACACCGGAAAACAATTCCCGTTAATTCTGTACAATATTTTCTTTCTGTTTTGAAATGAACCGTCCTCTTCGACGCGAGGCATGTATTGCAGTGAATTAAAAAAAAAACCTGAACAAAACCATCCCGGGTTTTGTTACACATTCTCTTATTTAGAAACAAGTTAATTAACACAGGGGAATTCAACGGTATCCGATCACGATCAATGTGTCTCTTGACGGGGCTTACCTCCTGCGTCAAGCCAAAGGGGAGCACATTTCCGGTGAGATTGCACATTGAACGACCCGGTGAAATAATGATAAAATAACATGAGCGAACAAATTGATAATTCAAAATTCAGGAAACATAAACTAAAGGAGTTGATCCTGAAAATTCACGACGGCACTCCCGAAGAGGAGATCAGGGAAGAGTTGATGGAAAGCCTGAAGATTCCTTACGGTGAAGTTGTTGAAGTGGAACAGGAACTCATCGAAGAAGGTCTTCCCGAGGACGAGATTCTGAGACTGTGCGACGTGCATTCGTCGGTACTGCATGGCAGCATTGACCTTTCGGGATCGAAGCAAATCCCTTCCGGACACCCGGTGGATGTGATGATACAGGAAAACAAAGCATTGAAAAAAGTTACCGACGGCCTGAACATGACGCTGGCCATCATTGCACTGGTTGATGAAGAAAACCTTAAAAATACGATACTGGAGATACGGGAAGCCTTCAATCAGCTGATGGATGTGGATAAACACTATCAGCGCAAAGAGTACCTGTTTTTTCCTTACCTTGAAAAAACGGGAGTTACCGGCCCGCCCAAGGTAATGTGGGGCAAGCACGATGAGATCAGGGAACTGCTCAAAGGATCGTCAGCGATTCTGCAAACCGAAGATATTTCCAAGGACGAACTGGCGGCTTCCGCCGAACTGATCCTCAAACCTGCCGTGAAGGGAGTGGCCGAAATGATCATCAAGGAGGAAGAAATTTTATTTCCGATGATGATGGACGCCCTGTCGGAAGCGCAATGGTATGAGATACATCAACAAACGCCCGAGATCGGCTTTTGCCTGTACGACCCGCCTGTGGAATGGAAACCCGCCGGTCTCGACAACGCCAAAGAACAACCCGGCAAGCAGGCGATCAACGAAAACGGAAGAATCCAGTTGCCTACGGGAAGTTTCGATGCGGAAGAACTCCTTGCCCTGTTTAACACCCTTCCCGTTGACATCACCTTCGTTGATAAAAACGATAAAGTAAAATATTTTTCACAAAGCAAAGACCGTATTTTTCAGCGCAGCAGAGCCATCATCAACCGCGATGTCCGGTACTGTCATCCGCCGGCCAGTGCTCATATCGTCGATAAGATACTGGAAGATTTCAAAAGCGGCAAACACGACAGGGCACCTTTTTGGATCAACATGGGAGGCAAAATGATCCTGATCGAATATTACGCTTTGCGAAACGAAAACGGCGATTATCTGGGAACACTGGAAGTTTCGCAGGACCTGACCGAACACCGCTCTCTGCAAGGCGAACAACGCATTTTATCTTATCAGTAAAAAAAAGAAAATCATGGAAAAAGAAAACCAATTGATCATTACACCGCGAACAAAACTCTTACAATTATTTGATGCCTATCCGCAACTGGAAGAGGTGCTTTCGGGCTATGTTCCGGCATACAAAAAACTGATCAACCCCAATTTGCGGGCTACCGTTGCCGGAATTGTAACCTTACAACAAATTGCCGCCATCGGCAGCATCAGGGTTGAGGATTTGATCAACCACCTGAGAAAAGAAACAGGACAGGATTTATTAATTGATCACAATACAGAAAACGAAAAGATGACACAAAAACCCGAATGGTTCGATGAATCGCTTATTGCGCAGGAACTGGACGCTAAAAACATGCTTGCTGCAGGCGAGCACCCCGTAAATCAGGTGATGGCCGACCTGAAAGTGATGGACCACAACAAAATCTACAAACTGGCCGCTCCTTTTTTACCGGCACCGCTCATAGACAAAGCGTTGAGCATGGGTGTTGAACACTGGGTGGAAAAGTTGAACGAAACGGATTACAACATCTATTTTTATAAAAATTAATGCAAATCCACACCGTGCACCATATAGAAAAGGTGTTGAAGGTGTTTGCCGATCTCGCCCGTATATTCCTTGACGGCTTTTACCGAACCGGGAAGGGCGAACATTAATGTTGTTCCGTTAACACCGGCCAAGGCACGGCTGACAAGAGCTGCAGGTTTTTCCAACCCGAATTTCCAGCGGATCATTTCGATGATGCCGGGAATTTCTTTGGTAATGAATGGACGCATCACTTCGGGTGTGATATCCCGCGGGCCGATACCCGTCCCGCCGGTGGTCACAACAAGATCGTAACCTTCGTTAAGGGATTCCTGCAACAGCACCTTCAGTTGCTGCTCGTCATCGGCAATCACTTTGTTTTCCGTTTGAAGCCGCCAGCCGATTTTTTGAAATTGTTCTTCAAGGATGCGGGTAATGGCCGGGCCGCTGCGGTCCTCGTAAATGCCTTTGCTGGCACGGTCGCTCAACGTAATGATACGGGCACGAAATACTTTGGGGACATATTCCATTTCATCGCCGGCTTTGAGCACACCGCCGTTTTTGACCCGGCAAAAGATGCCCTCGCGCGGCATGACGTAATTGCCCGGCTCGCGGAACTCGTCGTGGAACGGCTTACCCTTTTGCGTCACCTCCAGCAACACATCTCCTTTTTGGAAAAGGTCAAAAATTTTAACCTCAAATTTTTGCTTCGCCTCAAAAAGGATGTTCTCGGCAAATTGTCCGTATTCCAACGCTTTGGCCCCTGTGATCCTGTAAAACCTTTCGGCTTCCGCAACATCGAACATGCTCACCTGCCGGACGGTACCCGCATGAGCATCTCCTTCGATACCGTTTTCGTTCAGCACCAACCGGTCAACGGGAAATTTCCTGCCCCGTTCGCCAGCTTGATTAACGGAAAGTATTTTTATCTTTTGTGTCATTTTGTTTCCGGTTTAAATTTTTTCGCAAAAATAGATTATTAATTTTTTGAAAGAAAAATAATTGAACAAGGCATCAGGTGATGCAATAAAAAAACAATTTGGGCGGTGATTTGTTAAAGCTGAAAATAATATTGCATTTTAACAGTTGTCTTTTGCAAATTAATCTATTGATTATTGAAGAAAGGAAATATTTTGGCTGACTCAGACATCAACGGAGACTTGAGCAAAGACCGGAAAGTTGATTTTCCCGTGATTTATAACCTGAAAGCGGTTTTCGACACGAAACTACCACAGGATATTCTGCAACGAAACATGGAATTGGTACTGGAAGAGGCGGGCATTGGTTTCGAAGACTTTCATTTCAGGAAAAGCGGAAAGGGAAATTTTGTTTCCATCTCGGCTAAGGTCAGGATAGACAGTGAAGCGCAGTTTAAACTCCTTTACGAAAAGCTTAAATTATTGCCCGGCCTGAAAATGGCCATTTAACGAAAATATTGTTGCGTAATGATAAAAGTGATTTATCTGATGTTGGGCGGAGCTTCCGGAACACTGTTGCGATACTGGGTTTCGGGATTGCCGCATAGAATCTACGACGGGGTTTTCCCATGGGGCACGCTGGCTGTGAATCTTGCGGGATCGTTTTTGATCGGTTTTTTCTGGGGATTTCTCGGACGCGAAAACATCGGTTCCAATGTCAGGATGTTTCTCTTCATCGGCCTGTTCGGCAGTTTCACCACTTTTTCCACATTTGCCTTCGAAAGCCTCAACCTGATCCGGGACGGAAACATCAAATTTGCAGCCATCAATCTTGTGGCAAGCAATGTTTTTGGTGTGATATTGGTTTTTGCGGGATTTCTTCTTTCGAAATTGATTTTAAACTACAGAATATAGTTTTATGCAAACTGAAGAGACCAAAGTAAAATTAAGGATTTACATCGGCGAATCCGATACGTGGAAAGGTGAAAATCTCTATTCGGCCATTGTCAAAAAGGCCAAAGAGATGAAACTGGCCGGTGCCACCGTATTCAGGGGGATCATGGGATTTGGTGCCACAAGCCACATCCATTCCACCAAAATCTTAAGACTCTCGGAAGATTTGCCGGTATTGATCGAAATCGTTGACACCAGGGAAAATATCGACCGTTTCATGCCTTTTGTCGAAGAGGTTGTTAGTCAGGGAATGGTTACCCATGAAAAGATCAACGTAAAAATTTACAGGTCGGGAAAAGATCATTAATTTTGCATTGAATTGACCGGTAAATCAAAACGATAAATGTACGATATCGAGCCATATTATTCATGGAGGCATTTGTATGATGCAGCCGAAGACAAACGGTCTCCGTTTTTCAAACGCATTTACAGCGAATTTGAATTCACCCATGCCATTTACGATCATGTCATCCACCCCCAGTGGGACGAATTCGGCTCCTCAACACTTTATTTGAAAATCCTTTATGCGGATTATGAAAAACGGTTCACCATCATCGAAATGCTGGGCGAGTGGAACGATTGCCTTTACAACGACATCATGTACCTGAAACGAAACATCATCGAACCCTTGATGGAAGAAGGGATCAACAAATTTATTCTGATCGGCGAAAATGTGTTGAATTTTCATGCTTCGGAAGACGATTACTATCAGGAATGGTTTGACGAAGTGGAAGACGGCTGGATTGCAGGATTGAATTTCAGGCAACATGTTTTACAGGAATTTATCGACACGAATATTGATTACTATATTGCTTTCGGAGGTATTTTTGATACCATCAACTGGCGGACGGATTCGCCGAACCAATTGTTTGACAAGATCAACAGCTTAATAACAAAACGACTTTCAGCTTTGTTTTAGAAATGAAAAAAGCAGCAATACTCAAAGTTTCGGGAAGGGTACAAAATGTAGGATTCAGGTACCACACACGCAAAACAGCAGAAGAATACGCTATTTCCGGCTTTGTCAGGAACATGCCCGACGGCTCCGTTTACATCGAATGCGAAGGGGAAGAAGAAAACCTCGACCGGTTTATTCTTTGGTGCCAGCAGGGGCCGTCCTGGGCAAGGGTTGATCACATTAACATCCAAAACGCTCCGGTGCAGGGTTACGAAGGTTTTCAGGTAAAATAACTGCGGTTTGGCCTTCGGCCGTTTGGCGTTCGGGGTTTGGCCTGTCCGCCGAAGCTCGCAGAGCGTAGGAGGACGTTCAGCGTTCAGTGTTCAGCGTTCAGTGTTCAGCGTTCCATCGTACCATCGTTCTATCGTTCTATCGTCCCTTCGTTCTATCGTCCTCTCACTTCTGCCTTTTGCCTTTTTACTTTAAACTTTGAGCTTTAGCCTTAAAAAACTTATTCGATTTCAGCATCTTCAGCACTTTTTTATCAATAGGAAAGGTCATTTCGTCCTCGTTGATGGCTGACAATTCAACCCACCTGAAAGTTTGTGCTCCTTCCACAGCTTCAAAATCAAATTTCCGGTTTGTGGTTTTCAATCCTTCGGGATCGTTCAATTCCATCAGGTAATAGATGCTGATCAATTGTTGCGGCTCTTCGAGCAGTTGGGTGGGCTGAAAAAAATCCGTTGTGTAAAAATGCCTGATGATCTTCACTTCCTGCTGCAACTCCTCCCGGCATTCGCGTTTGAGGCAATCCAGTGTTCCCTCGCCGAATTTCATTCCTCCTCCGGGAAATTTCGTCATCCTCCGTCCGAACCTGAACTCATCCGTCAACAATAACTCATTATTACCGTTGAATGCTATTCCGTAAACCCTGATGTTGAATTTTCTGATCTTGATGTTCGACATGATTTATAACAAAATTAAGATGATCAAAAGTAGAAAATATTTCCAATGTGTTTTGTTTGGTCTGTTTTTGCTTTAGCCTGTTTGTTATAACTTTTATTTTTTCGGAATGTTCATTTTTCAAATC
>JAOZMX010000023.1:2940-28367 GCA_029934065.1 Bacteroidales bacterium | reverse complement strand
GAAAAGTAACAAGAAAAACTATCGGCGATGAACAACCGGCAACCTTTTGAATCAGCAATAATCGTGATAAAACGAGAAAGAAAAACCTCAACTATCCAAACGTCCATTTATTCGATCATTTAAACGTGGCTCTTTTTCAAAAGATTCCTCATTCTGAAAATTGAATTAATAAAAGGAAATAATTCACATGTCAATGCCTTCAAACAAAGTGGCATTTTTTCAGGCTTATACTGAAAAAGCGTAGAATTTAGGCACTGATGAACGGTTGTTTTTGATTTGTTTCCCGGTCATTCTTCCTTACCGTTGAAATGAAGATCGAATCATCAAATTTGTTTTATCTTTGATGCCAAAAACAGATTATGTTGATTATCGGAATTGCAGGGGGCTCAGGCTCCGGTAAGACTACAGTAGTGAACAAGATCATCAAGTCGCTGCCCAAGAATTCGGTGTCGGTGATCTCGCAGGACGCCTATTACAAAGACAACGGACATTTGTCGGACGAGGAGAAGAAGAAGATCAACTTCGACCATCCGGCATCCATCGAGTTTGAGTTGCTGATCCGGCACTTGGAAGAGTTGATACAGGGCAGGCCCATCGAACGACCCATTTACAACTATGTGACCTGTGCCCGTTCGAGCGAAACCGTACCCGTTGAGCCTAAAAAAGTGATCATTGTGGAGGGGATTCTCATCCTGACCAATGCAAAACTCAGGAATAAATTCAACATCAAGGTGTTTGTGGATGCCGATGCCGACGATCGTTTGATGCGTATCATCCGCCGCGACCTGATCGAACGCGGCCGTTCGGTGCAGGATGTGTTGCTGCACTACGACACCTTCGTCAAGCCCATGCACCTGCAGTTTATCGAACCTACCAAGCGCTACGCCGACATCATTGTACCGCAGGGCGGCACCAACCACGTGGCCATTGACATTCTCAGTTCGAGGATCAGAATGAACCTCAGCAATTAAAGGCCGGCTTCCTGTTTGATCTGTTTAACCCACTTTTCGATTCTCTCGTCGGTAAGATCGGGTTGCTGGTCTTCGTCCAGCGCAAGGCCGAGAAACATCCCCTCTTCCACCGAGTCGGAACCCGTAAAATCATATCCCTCCACAGGCCAGCGTCCGATGAGTTTTGCGCCGGCAATGGCAAATTCATCCCTGATATTTTTCATGCCGTCCACAAAATGGTCGGGGTAAAGCACCTGATCGCCCAGCCCGAAAATGGCCACCGGTTTGTCTTTCAGATCGGCTTTTTCGACCTTGCTGAAAAATTCAAACCAAAGATTCCTTCCGTGGGCCTTTTCCCACACATCGGCGCCAGCAGTTGATCCGCCAACGATGAACAGGTCGTACTTTTCGAAGTCGAGATCAGAAATTTCATCCAGAGCGTACATTTCGATTGGTAATCCGCTAAATTGAGCATCAACTTTTTTGGCGCATGATTCAACATTCCCGCCTTTGGGCCAGTAAAACAATCCGATTTTTTTCATGTTCAAATATATTTTTTAATGATTGTCAAAAAAATTCTCATCCGCATTTGCGGATATGTGCTTTAACAATCTTTGGCGACTTTTTGTTTAGCCGTGGATTGTAAATTAAATCTTCTTAAGTTTTCAAAACGGTTTTCAGAAAATAGGCAGCGGTATTTTCAACGGCTTTTTCGATGGGGATGAAATCATACTCCAGCATTGTTTTGATCTTTTCGCTGGAAAAATAAAACTTGTTGAAGGCGGCATGTGCAATCTCGCGCGAGAAGGTAGGCCGTATGCCGGCCAGCAGTTTTACCTGTTCAAGGCGCCATCCTGCTTCACCCATCCACGGAGCCAGTTTGATAAAAGGAGGCTTTTTCCCCATGGCTTCGGCAATCAGTTCGATGATGACCCTGAAAGTAACATCTTCGGCCGAGAGGATAAATCGTTCGTTTTTGATGTCCGACTTCATCAGCCTGACCATGGTCCCCGTCACGTCCCTGACGTCAATGTAACCGTTGACACCGTTGGAATAAAAGGGCATCCCGTTCCAGACGGTTGAAAATATCCTGTTGCTTCCCCAGTCCCACTTTCCCGGTCCGATAATGATGGAGGGGATTACCACGACGGCATCCAGCCCTTCTTCCATCCCGCGCCACACCTCACGTTCGCCGGCATATTTGCTGATGGCAAAATAAGGGTTGTGTTTGGATGTTTTCCACAAATGGTCTTCCGAGATGGTTTCGCCCTGTTTTTCTTTTCCCAGTGCCGACACCGAACTCACATGGCACAGTTTGTTGATACCTGTCCGCAAAGCGGTATTCACCACATTGGCAGTGCCGAAATGATTGATGCGCTGGAGTTTGAAACGGTCTTTCCTGTAATAGGATACCAGTCCGGCACAATGATAAACTTCATTTACACCTTCCATGGCCTCTTCAAGCGAAAAGATGTCGAGGATGTCGCCGTCAACCCAATGGATTTTTGCAAACAGCTCTTCGGCGTCCTTGTCGTACCAGGCAAAGACCCGCTTCACCTGTTCAATATCGCTTGAACCGCGTTTCAACGCTTTCACCGATTCGCCCGACCTGACAAGCTCAAGCAGCAAATGCGAACCTACCATACCCGTTCCGCCTGTTACCAATACCATGCGGCAAAAATAACACTTAACACCGAAAACAGTCCGATATTTGCCATAAATCAGGGAAATATTATTTGGTGGCTTTTTTATACTCGCTCACCGATATTCCGGTTATTTTTTTGAATTGTGTGGAAAGATATTGAACACTGCTGTATCCCATCATAAAGGCGATCTCGCTCAATGTCATTTCATCAAAACGAATGAGCTCTTTTACTTTTTCGATCTTCTGCAAAATGATGTACTTCTCCAGGGTTATGTTTTCAACTTTCGAAAAGACGGTGGAAAGGTATTGATAGGATAAGTTGAATTTTTCGACCAGATAATCCGAATTTCTTACCATGGCGTTGAATGTGGAATAATGAACAAGGTTGATGATGGCACTTTTGATCTGTTCTACCAGTTGCCTGTCTTTATCCATCATCAGTTCAAAACCCTCTTCCTCCAACAAGGAGGCGATCATTTCAAGATTGATCTTTTGCGAATCGTAGGATATCCAAACTTCGCCGAGATTGATCTCGTCAACGGTTACATCGTTTTCGGCAAAGAGACGCTTTACCAGTTTGATGCAACAGTGGCACGACATATTTTTGATGATCAGCTTTTGTTTGGTCATTTGCATAAAGGATAAAAAATCAAGGTTACAAATTTACGGAAATAAAGTTGGTAAGCAACTTTTGTAATATGCTATTCATCATAATAGCAAGCCGGAAAACAGGAAAAATGTTGCATAAGCTTCTCTCCGGCCGATACATGTTTTAAGAGGCAATATTTAACCCCGAATGAAGTTTATGATGTATGTTTTTTTAACCGCTATTAATAACTTAAAAATGAGAATTGTTACAACTTTTTTAATGAACTTGTTCTTTGTATTGTTGTTGTTTCCGCAGGTTTCGCATTCGCAGATTGCCATCGGCCAGTGGCGCGACCATCTGCCTTACAGCAGGGCCATCAGTGTGGCTGATGCAGGAAATATGCTTTACTGTGCAACACCATACAGTATCTTTTTCCTCGATAAATCGGAAAACAGCATCACCCGCCTTACAAAAGTCAACGGATTATCCGACGTGGGGATCAGCAAAATACGTTACAACGAAAAGTACAAAACGCTGTTGATAGCTTACACCAATGCCAACATTGACCTGCTGAAGGACGGAAGGATCATTAACATTTCGGATATCAAACGAAAACCCATCCTCGGCAACAAAACCATCAACAACATCATGTTTGTGGACAAATACGCTTACCTTGCCTGCGGTTTCGGTATTGTGGTGCTGGATATTGTGAACGAAGAATTTCCCGAACCCATCTATTACATCGGCCCCAACGGCAGTCAGTTGAATGTGCTGGATGTGGCTTACGGCATGGATTCGTTGTACGCTGCCACCGAAACGGGGATATACAAGGCCGACATTAACAGTCCCAACCTTGCGGATTATTCCGAATGGACACTCGACACACGATTGTTCCCGAATGCTTATTTCAACCAGATTGCCTTCTTTGACGGCAACCTGCTCATCGTCAATAACGAAAACGAAGGATACAGCACCGACACAACATACCTCTACCGGTTTTCAACCCAAAAATGGGAATACTTCCCCAATGCCAATCATTTGCATAAAACGGATATCTCATCAGCCTACGATCAGTTGATCATTACCAGCGAAGGCAGTGTGGACATTTACGATACTTCGCTTGAAAGAATTTACAACATTTACTATCCGGGCGAAAAGTACCTTGATGCGCAGGATGCCACCATTGACAAGGAAGGTATGAAATGGATCGCCGATTACAATTACGGGCTGATCAAAACCCATGACGGATTCAGCGCCGAATTTATCCAACCCAACGGCCCTTATTCGGCCAGTGTTTTCGACATGTCGCTGCAAGGCGAATCGTTGTGGGTTGCCGCCGGAGGACGTGCCAGCAACTGGGGCAAGATGTACAATAAAAACGGGATTTACTCCTTCGTTGACGAAACATGGAATTCCTACAACAGGTACACGGGTTATGCGGCTTTCGACTCCATCAGCGATGTGGTTTGTGTTGCCGTTGATCCCTTTTCTCCGAATCGTGTTTACGCCGGAACATGGCAGGCAGGCGTCATGGTTTTTGTTGACGGAGAGGTGACCAACATTTATAACACCACCAACAGCTCGCTGGAGAACTGGCCTGCTGCCAATTACGTTGCTGTCAGCGGGCTTGCTTTTGACGGCGACAACAACCTTTGGGTTGCCAATTCAGGTGCGGCATCATTGCTGTCGGTGATGGAGCCCAACGGAAAATGGACTTCTTTTCAGCTCGCTTCCGGAGTAAGTGGAACGGATATCGGCAAATTGATGGTTGATTCTTACGGACAAAAATGGGTACTGATGCGTACCGACCACTCTTTACTGGTTTTTAACAATAACAACACCATCAGCGATCCCACCGACGACCACACCAAAGTTTTGACCAATGTGGCCGGCAACGGCGACCTGCCGGGGAACAAGGTTTTTAGCTTTGCCCAGGACCTGGACGGGGAACTCTGGATTGGTACCGACGAAGGGGTCGGGATCATTTATTCTCCCGAGAATGTTTTTACGGGCGGTAATTACGATGCCGTGCGACCGCTCGTTGAAGTGGACGGTTATGTTCAGTATTTGCTGGAGACCGAAACCGTGACTGCCATTGCCGTTGACGGAGACAATAAAAAATGGATCGGTACGGAGCGTGCGGGTGTTTTTCAACTTTCAGCCGACGGCACCGAAGAAATCCATCATTTTACAGCGGAGAACAGCCCTTTGTATTCCAATTCCATCATTGATATCGCCATCAACGGCAAGACCGGAGAAGTGTTTTTCGGCACCGATCTCGGTATCATTTCATACAAAAGCACAGCCACGAACGGAGGGACTGTCAATTCGGACGTGGTGGTTTATCCCAACCCAGTAAAAGAGGGTTACGAAGGTACCATTGCCATCAGGGGGCTGGTCAACAATGCCAGCGTGAGGATCACCGATGTGAACGGAGTCCTTGTTTATGCCACTACCGCCGAAGGAGGACAAGCCATCTGGGACGGCAGGAACTTTAGCGGCACCAGAGCCCATACCGGTGTTTACCTTGTGTTTGCCACCAACGACGACGGCAAGGAGAGTATCGTCACAAAAATTTTGTTCGTCAAATAGCCTTTACATTTTTGTTTGATCTGATCATACAACAACAATGCTTCACAAAACCCGCGGAATTGTAATACGAACCCTTAAATATTCCGATACAAGTATCATTGCCAAAATTTATACTGAAAAATTCGGGATCAGATCGTACCTTGTGCGGGGAGCAAAAAGCAAAAAAGCAAATACAAAAACGGCTCAACTGCAACCGCTGAACCTGTTGAACATGGTGGTGTACGACAAAGGAAAAGAGGGTTTGCAAACCATCAGGGAATCGGAACCTGCTTATCATTTTGTTTCTGTTCCTTATAATGTGGTCAAAGGTTCGGTGCTTCTGTTCATCAACGAAGTGTTGTACAAATCGCTGTATGAAGAAGAGAGCAATCCCGTTCTCTTCGATTATCTGTTTGACTCCATTATGTTACTCGATCAAGCCGGGGAACATTATCTGGATTTTCATCTTTTGTTCCTCATCCGGTTGAGCAAATTTCTCGGTTTTTATCCGCGCAATAATTATACGGAACAAAACAAGTTTTTCGACCTTCAGGAAGGGATCTTTACCAGCGAAAGACCGGTACACTCCAATTTTCTGGATGAAAAAACGGCCGCAAGCCTCAACAAAGGCCTTAATGCGGACACATTAACGGAAACACTTTTTACCACCTCGGCTGAACGATACGGATTTCTGGAAGCAATGTTAAGGTTTTACAGCCTGCATGTTCCGGGATTCGGCGAAACGAAATCACATAAAGTATTGCATGATGTGCTGACCTAAAACCCGATCATTTTCAATGCCAAATAAAAATCAAAAATACAAGATCAAAATTGCCGGACTTCTGCTCGTTATGGCTTTGTTTTTCTTCTCATCCTGCTCAACAAGCCATAAAACACGCAAGCACAAAGGCTGTGATTGCCCCACATGGAGCATGAACACAACAAATAACCGGGGGATTGCCGATGGATAAATATATAGCGATTCTCAAAAAACATTTACCCGTGAATGCCGTGGATGCCGTGTTCGACCTGATCCGCAACCATCATGTTAACCTTCTGATCACACGCAATCGCAAAACCAAATATGGCGATTTCAGACCTGCACAAAACGGGAAGCCGCGACGCATTACGGTAAATTTTGACTTGAATCCTTATGTTTTCCTGCTTACTTTTCTTCATGAGCTGGCACATCAAATCGTGTGGGAAAAATACCAGCGAAGCGTTAAGCCTCATGGTAATGAATGGAAACAAGCATACCTCGATTTATTGCAGCCGTTTTTATCCACGGATATTTTCCCGCGCGAGATACTCGATCGCCTTTCTGCACAGGGCACCAAAATTTTTGCGTCGGCCAATACCGATCTGGTGTTAACACGACATTTGAAAAAACATAATACCCCCAACCGGATGGTGTTTCTGGAAGATTTGCCCGATGATGCCCTGTTCAAATTGAGCGACAACAGAATATTCAAAAAACTTCACAAACGACGCAAAAATTATCTTTGCGTTCAAATCGGAAACAACAGAAATTATGTTTTCAGTCCGGTGGCTGAAGTAATACCCGTAAACCAACAAAATGAATAATCAGGTTTTCATACCTTTGCAACCATAAAACCATCAACATCCAAAAGCAGAAATATGAACAAAAACCACTATTGTGTTATCATGGCCGGCGGCATAGGCGCCCGGTTCTGGCCCATGAGTCGTACCAAACGTCCAAAACAGTTCATCGACATCCTCGGTACGGGGGAAACGCTGATACAGCAAACTTTTAATCGTTTTAAGAAGATTTGTCCTCCGGAAAATATTTTTATCGTTACCAACGAGATTTACAACGATCTGGTGAAAGAACAACTGCCGGAACTACCGGTAAATAATATCCTGCTTGAGCCCGCCATGCGGAACACGGCGCCCTGTATTGCTTATGCCAACTACAAGATCAAGTCGGTGAACCCTGATGCCCGTATCGTGGTGGCACCTTCCGATCACCTGATCCTGAAAGAAGATGAGTTTTTGAGGGTGATTAACAACGCGCTTGAGGCTGCTGCCGATAACGACTGGCTCATCACCCTCGGCATCAAACCCAGCCGTCCCGATACGGGTTACGGATACATACAGTATGACGAAGCCCAAAAATATCCGAAAAACCAGAAAATCAGAAAAGTGAAGACTTTTACCGAAAAGCCCAATCTCGAGCTGGCCGAAAAATTCCTTGCCAGTGGCGATTTTCTCTGGAATGCAGGGATCTTTATCTGGTCGCTGAAAAGCATTTCCAAAGCTTTTGAAACATATCTTTCGGATGTGGACGAACTTTTCAGAAAAGGGATCGGATTGTACAACACACCGGAGGAAAAGCAGTTTATCGAAGAAACCTACACCCTGTGCCGGAAAATCTCCATTGATTACGGCATACTGGAAAAAGCCGCCAACGTTTGGGTTCATTCCGCCGATTTCGGCTGGTCGGACCTCGGGACATGGAAGTCGCTTTACGACATCAGCACTAAAGATGAGAACGGAAATGCGCTGACAGGAAATAACGTGATGTTGTACGATACCGAAAATTGCATTGTCAACATGCCCGACGAAAAACTCGTGGTTATTCAGGGGTTGAAAAACTATATTGTCATCGAAGATGAAAACATGCTGCTGATCTGCGACAAAGACCAGGAGCAGCAGATCAGGCAATTTGTTACGGATATCAAAGTGGATAAAGGAGAAAAATTTATATAATCATTCATTTAACAAACGGATAAATATGAGAAAATTATTTGGTTTACTGGTATTGATTACCATTGGTTTCGGCCCGGCAGTGAAGGCCGATGAAGGGATGTGGCTGCCGCTTTTTGTTGAGCGCCTCAATTATGTTGACATGGAAAAAATGGGATTACATCTGACGCCCGATGAAATTTACAGTATCAATCATTCGAGTTTAAAAGATGCCGTCATCATTTTTGGCGGAGGTTGTACCGGAGAGATCGTTTCTCCCGAGGGGCTGATATTTACCAATCACCATTGCGGATACAGTGCCATTCAGTCACACAGCACCATTGAGCACGATTACCTTACGGATGGTTTTTGGGCCATGAGCAAAAAAGAAGAGTTGCCCAATGAGGGGTTAAAGGCGAAATTTTTGGTTAGAATTGAAGATGTTACCGATAAAGTGCTGGCGGAAATTACCGACGACATGACCGAAAAAGAACGCTCGGCAAAAGTTAGTGAAATCGGAAAGAAGATCAGCGATGAAGCAACGAAAGATACCCATTACGATGCATACGTCAGAGGGTTTTTCGGGGGTAATGAGTATTACCTTTTTGTTTATGAGGTTTTCAAAGATATTCGACTGGTAGGAGCCCCGCCATCATCCATCGGGAAATTCGGTGCCGATACCGACAACTGGATGTGGCCGCGCCATACGGGCGATTTTTCCATTTTCAGGGTTTACACCGCCCCCGACGGCAAGCCGGCTGAATATTCCGAAGAGAACATCCCGCTGAAATCGAAGTATTATCTTCCCGTTTCAATCGGTGGGGTCAAAAAAGGCGATTTCGCCATGATCATGGGCTATCCCGGCGGCACCGAGCGGTACCTATCGTCATGGGGTGTGCAGCTTGATATCGAAGAATCCAATCCAACCATCGTTAGCATACGTGATAAAAAACTGAAAATCATGCGCGAATATATGGACGCCGACGATGCCGTACGGATAAAGTATGCAACAAAATATGCACATACTTCCAATTACTGGAAATATTACATCGGCCAAACCAAGGGCTTGAAACGTCTGAAAGTGTATGACAAAAAAAGAAAACAGGAACAGGAATTTGCAGCATGGGTCAATGCAGACCCGGACCGTAAAGCTAAATACGGAAAAGCGCTTGAATTGATGGAAGAAGGAGTTAATGATCTGAAAAAATGCAACAAAACAAGCATTTATCTCAATGAAGCCATTGGCCGGGGCAGTGAAATTTTGATGTATGCACATCGCTTCGACAAACTGAAAGAAATGTTGAAAGATAAAAAGAAAAACGCGGAAGCAATTGATCAACAGATTTCGGCATTGAAGGCCGGTATTGATAAACATTTCAAAGATTATTATCAGCCCATTGACCAGCAACTCCTGGGTGCAACGCTGGATATGTATTACAATAATGTTCCCCGGGAGCAACAACCGAAAATGCTTGAAGAAATCCATCATCAATACAAAGGTGATTTTTATGCCTATGCTGATGAAGTGTTTGATGAAAGCATCTTTTCTTCTCCCGAAAAAGTAAACGCATTCCTGAAAAAGCCGAAACTGAAAACGCTTGAAAAGGATCCGGCACTGAATCTGGTGAATGCATTTTTTGAGAGTTTGCCGGAGTTACGCACCTGCCTCACCAACGCCAACTCAAAGATTACTAAAGGCGAAAGGCTTTACATTGCCGGTCTTCGAGAAATGTATCCCGATAAGAAGTTTTATCCCGACGCCAATTTTACCATGCGTCTGACTTACGGACAAGTATTGGATTATTACCCGGCCGATGCCGTTCATTACGATTATGTAACAACGTTAAAAGGCGTAATGGAAAAAGAGGATCCCTCAAACTGGGAATTCGTTGTGCCCGAAAAACTCAAACAACTTTATGAAAATAAAGATTTCGGGCCTTATGGTGAAGACGGAAAAATGATCGTTTGCTTTTTGACCAACAACGACATTACCGGTGGTAATTCCGGAAGTCCGGTCATCAACGGCTATGGCGAACTGATAGGACTTGCCTTTGATGGAAACTGGGAGGCCATGAGCGGAGATATTGCTTTCGAACCGGAGCTGCAGCGTACCATTTGCGTTGATGCACGCTATGTGCTGTTCATTATTGATAAATATGCAGGTGCAAAAAATATCATTGATGAGCTGACCATTGTGAAACGGCATCCCGAAGTAAAAGAGAATTTACAGGAAAGTTCAAAAATAGAAGAACAGGAGATGATCGAAAATTAATCATTCGGTAATCCGGATAAAGAAAAGCTGCCTCAAGGGGCGGCTTTTTTTGTTCTATTGTTCTATCTGAAAACCACATAAAAAAAATCACCCTTTAACCCGGGCGGGTTAAAGGGCGAAAATGCAATCAATTAATCCCTAAAAATCTGTTTGCCATGAAAAATGAATCTACCCCTAATAAAATGACTCATTATAAAATGACGAAACAAAGATAAGAGCACGGGTGTGACAATTACAACCTCCAATAAGTTAACGGCAAGGCTTAATAAGTTAACGGTAATTAATTGATAAATTTGCTCATTATTCAAAGAAAAGAGATACTTTTATTTTTTAAAAATAAATTTAATGGCATCTCAAATCGGGCATAATAAAACGCTGCTGCCGGCGGGACGGCAATTCAGATTGCTGGAATTTACACTTTTGCTTACCGGAAGTATGACCGTACTTGCCGGTGCCGGGATAGCAGCAGCAATACCTGCCATTGAAGCACATTTCAGAGATCAGGAGAATGCGGAGATCTTAAGCAAACTTGTGTTGACGATTCCTTCGCTGTTCATTGCCGTACTTGCCCCTGTTGCCGGTCGCATCATAGACCGTTTCGGAAGAAAAATCCCGCTGATGATTTCATTAGCACTCTATTTGGTGGCCGGCACATCGGGTTATTTTATTTCCGATCTGACCACACTTTTGATCAGCAGGGCTTTGCTCGGTGTTGCCGTGGCAGGTATCATGACTATTAACACAACGCTTATCGGAGATTACTTTCAGGGAAAAATGCGAAACAGGTTTATGGGCTGGCAGGGTGGTGTAATGGCTTTCGGCGGGGTAGTGTTCATTTCAGCCGGTGGATTTTTGGCCGACTTTTCCTGGCGTATGCCGTTTCTTGTTTACACTTTTGCGGCAATAGGCCTGATATTAACGGCCGTTTACATCTATGAGCCGGAAATTAAGCCAGATAGAATACCATCATCCGCAAAATCATTGTCAATTAAATCCGTAAGGAAATACGCACTTGTTTACATGACGGCATTTTTCGGAATGACATTTCTTTACATGATCCCCACACACCTGCCGTTTCTGCTTGATCGAACGGCAAATATCAACAGTTCCTCAATTGGATATTCCATCGGCCTTGCCATTCTTGCCGGAGCATTTTTATCGGTCAATTACGGAAAGATCAAATCAAAGTTAAGTTTTTGCCAAGTCTATGCTGTTTCGTTTTCTTTGATGGGGAGCGGTTTTATCATCATTGCATCTATGGATAATTATTTTTCTGTTTTGGGCGGTCTGGTGATTGCCGGTTTCGGTACGGGGCTTCTGATGCCCAATACGAACCTTTGGCTGATCTCGCTTGCCCCGGCTGATTACCGCGGCCGGTTGGTGGGAATGCTGAACCTGTTTGTATATGCGGGGCAATTCCTTTCGCCGGTGCTGATCTATCCTTTGATCCGGCAAAAATCAATTGATTTTGCTTTTGCGGTTTGCGGGATAATTATGTTGCTTTTCACCCTCTTTTTCCTGATTCAAAATAAATACCCGGTACAAGCGGAAAAATATCGCCACAAAAAAAATGATTCCCGGGACAAATAAATTTTATCTGCTTTCATTGCACATTATACATGAATGTTTTAAATTTGAAGCATGAATTTGGCCGATTATTTCATGGCATTGCTTTTTCCGCGTATTTGCAAAGCATGTGGAAAGGTGCTTTTTAAAAATGAAGAGATCATTTGCACAAAGTGTCTTTACAATCTTCCGCAAACGCATTTTCACCGCTATCCCGACAATGCGGTAATGCAGATATTCTGGGGCAGGCTCAATCTCTATTCGGCAACGGCATTTTTGCGCTTCACAAAGACGGGAATGGTGCAGAAACTCATCCATCAGTTAAAATACAAAGGCAACTACGAAATCGGCATTTTCCTCGGCGAATTGTGCGGGAGCAAATTAAAAGATTCGGAATATTTCAACACGGTTGATGTGGTCATTCCGGTGCCGTTGCACTGGAAAAAGGAGAAAAAACGAGGTTATAACCAAAGTGAAATGTTTGCAAGAGGTTTATCAAAAACAATGGGAGCAGAGCTCAATACGAAAACATTATTGAGAAAAATCCACACCGAGACACAAACCAAAAAATCCAGGGAAGAACGCTGGCAAAACGTGAGCGATGTCTTTGCACTTTCCACTCCCGAACAGCTTGCAGGCAGACATATTCTGCTGGTTGACGATGTGATTACAACTGGAGCCACGCTGGAAGCCTCGGCGGCACAATTATTTACGATCCCCGACGTAAAAGTGAGTATTGCTACCATTGCTACGGCAGGGAAATATTGATCATGATTTTCCGTACAGGAATAGCATAAAACCGGACAAATAGAAAAATCTGTTGTTAAAGTTTTCCCGCCAGTACGGCAGTTTTCTTGAATTTTTTTACGTTTCCGTTAAGGTCGAAAACTTCGATGTAGATGATATAAATTCCAATGGCGGCTTTTTGATGGTCGTCGGTCATCCCGTCCCATGAGAAGGTTCCTTCCGTTCCCAACAATTCATTATCGGTCAACTGCCTGATTTTTCGTCCGCTTGAATTAAAAATCGTGATGTTGGCTACATAACCGGGCGTTTCGAAACGATAGGAAATATTCAGCAGATCATCCGTCCCGTCATTATCGGGCGAGAATATTTCGGGCTCCAACGTAATGGGATCATCAATAGGGATTGCTTCCGAAAACACGGAATTCAGGTAGGCCGGGGTGCCGAATCCGTAGGTCTCGGCAGCCGAGTGCCAGTTGGTGGGGTCGTCGGTCGGACGGTTGTAATTGACACGTTCCAGCGCAACACCGTCGGTAGTATTCAGCAGGGGCAGTTGCATTTCATTGTTGTACACCAGCTCGTCAATGATCTCCAGTCCGCGCGTTGCCAGTACCACGATCCCGCGCTCATTGCCGTATGCCGGCAACGATGCCATCCGGATAAAGCCTTCGGGATTTTCCGTAACGTATTGTTCTTTTACCACATCGGGTTTGGTAGTGAGCACCAGGTATTCCGACGGAAACATCAGAAAACCGTCTTCCGAAATATTTTTCACCGTTTCTATTTGTTGTGTTTCATCATTTTTTGTGGCCAAAACAAGTTCATACAGATCGATGATCTTATCCGAGCGGTTGTAAATTTCCACATAATCAACACCGTTAACCCAATCGTTCCTGGGGTTGTAAAGCAATTCATTGATCACAATATCTCCCGGTGAGGGATATTCCGGCAATCCGAATTGCAGGGGAGGGCCGGCATCCAAAAGATTCCCCGCACAGTCGTAAAGATCGCCTGAAATGGAAACCGAATAAACAAGACCGTTTTCCAAACCGGCAGATAAGGTTAGCATTACCGAACTGTAATCGGGTGGCACGGGAGCGGCTGCTTCGGGATTGCCCAAATCCCGGTCGATGAAGTAGGCGGATGTGTTGTCAAGGCCGGTGCTGTCCATGGGTTCCGTGAAAAAAAGCCGGATGATATTGGTGTCAACAATGGCCACACGCTGAAGTTGCGGAGCCTGATCGTCGGGATTGGAGGAGAGTACCGAATTGGAGGCACCGGGAGTACCGCCGTAAGGGCTGTCGGAAGCCTTCCAGTTATTGTTTCCGCCGCACGGATTTTCAGGATCAATCTGCTCAAGCGACCATCCACCGTCCTCTTTAGCGGGATCGCCGTACCAATCCATGCTATAACTGACTGTAGATATCACAGCACCATCAGGATTTTTCAAAACAACTGTTTGTCCGGAATTGGTCAGCGAAAAGCTTGAAAATCCGTAGAAGTCACCATACCACGACAGTGCTGTCAGGGCTTCATCATCAGCGAGGATCAGGTATCCTCCGGCTTGTATCGAAACATTTTCAAATATTTTTTCGCTACTGCCGATGGTCAGTGTCCAGTTATCGAGATTCACATCAACGCCGGCTCTGTTGTAAAGTTCAAGGTATTCGTATTCGGGAAGATTTACCGGCGGAGAAGGATCGGCCATGATCTCGTTGATTTGTACCGTGTATGCCGGAGGCATAAACCACGAAAAATCCATGGTCATTGCACCCGACACATTTCCTTCGAAGTCCGAAATGTTGTTTACGGTCAATGTCAGCATCTGTCCGTTGGGGAATGGAGTATCGAAGTCAAGGTGTACGATTGAAAAATCTTCCGCATCGCGCTGTGCAATGATGGGATTCCCGATGTTTTGATTTACGGAGAAATTTTGCGTTGTGGAAGCCGAATTTGTTGTAACCGCTTCGTTAAACCAAACATCTATCCGGTGGTCGGATGATGCGATAACCTGCTCCAAAACCGGCGGATCGGTATCCAACTGATAAGGCCCGGCATACACATTATCGAAATAAAACTTTTTGGCATTGCTGGAAGTGTATTTGCAATAAACACCGATAAACGCCGAAGTGTTAAAGGTGTTGTCGAATCCGGTGGCTTGTGTCTGATAAGCTCCGCTGCCCGTTTCGTCCGTTTCGATCTGCCAGTTTCCCGACTGGTCGCGTCTGACACGGATATTCAACTGAAATGAGGAACTGATGAATCCGTCGGTACCGCGGCAAACCGAGGTGAGGATGTCGCCCTGCTGCCGGAACAACTCAATGGCATCGTCGGAACCGCTTTCGCCGAATTGTAAAAAATAACCGTTCACGGATGCATCAAAGTCGGATTGATCGCAGGCCAGATAAAACCGCCCGTTGTTGTTGGCCGACGGGCTGAAAGACTGCCTGATCCAAAAACGCCACTCCGTTTCGCCGTTCATCACGTAAGCAGTGGCCAAAGTAGAAATATCCGTACCTTCGGAGTAGAGTTGAAGTTGAAAATTATCATTGACGATAAACTGTTGTTCATCACCGTTCCACGGCGGATTTTCGGTAAAATTGCCGTCGCTGAAATCGTCGTAAACCTGTGTAAAACCAATGACAGGGACAAAAATAATCACGCAAAATATTTTTTTGAAACCAACCATGGCCGAAAAAAAATTAGTGTTGATAACAAAATGCGTAAATGTACTACTTTTGCGTCAATTAAAAACAAATTGTTGATGAAAATTGCAGTAGTGGGAGCCACCGGGTTGGTGGGGCGCAAGATGCTTCAGGTACTTGAAGAACGGGAGATAATCCCCGAGGTATTGGTTGCTGCGGCATCGGAAAAATCCATTGGGAAAACCGTTTTTTTCAATCATAAGGAACAACCCGTCATATCCGTACGGCAGGCTTTGGAAGAAAAGCCGGATATTGCACTGTTTTCCGCAGGTGCGGATACATCACGGGAATGGGCGGAGGCATTTGCCCGGGCTGGGTGCTTTGTAATTGATAACTCGTCGGCCTGGCGAATGAAAGAAGGCATCCCGCTGGTAGTACCCGAGATCAATGCAAAAACGATCATTGCCGAAACAAAAATCATAGCCAACCCCAATTGTTCCACCATCCAGATGGTAATGGTGCTGGCGCCGCTGCACCGGAAATATCACATCCATAGGGTGGTGGTCTCAACCTATCAGTCGGTAACAGGTTCGGGTATTAAAGGGATAACGCAACTTGAAAACGAACGGAAGGGTATTGACGGACCAATGGCCTATCCGCATCGCATCGACCTGAATCTGATTCCGCAGGGAGGTAGTTTCGAGCCAACGGGATATACCACCGAAGAGCTGAAACTCATCAATGAAACACGAAAAATCCTGAATGCTTACCAGATGCAAATCACAGCCACCGTTGTGCGGGTGCCGGTTTACGGCGGACATTCCGAATCGGTGAACATCACATTTGAAAATGATTTTGACCTTGAGGAGGTAAGGCATTTGTTGGGGAACATGCCCGGTGTGATTGTCCTGGACGATCCTCAACGGGCCGTTTATCCCATGCCGTGGGATGCCCGGGAAAAGGATGCCGTTTTTGTGGGGCGTATCCGCAGGGATCTTTCCTTTCCGAAATCGTTGAATTTATGGGTCGTCAGTGATAATCTGCGAAAGGGTGCTGCCACCAATGCGGTACAGATCGCAAAATATTTGACGGATCAGGGTTTTGTTGAATAAAAAATAAAAGAGCTATCATCGTGAAAATATATCACAGTATTTCAGAGGTTGAAAAGGTAAAAAATGCGGTTGTTACCGTGGGAACTTTCGACGGTGTTCACAAAGGACACCAAAAACTGATCGGGGAAGTTTGCCGCAAAGCAAAGGCCATGGGAGGCGAAAGTGTGGTGATCACCTTCGATCCGTTGCCACGGCGTATTTTACACCCCCAGGAAGACATCAAAATGATCAATACGCTGGACGAAAAAATCGCGGTTTTTTCCCGCTTATGTGTTGACCATTTGCTGATCATCCGTTTTACCTGCGAATTTGCCAAAACCTCCAGCGAAGATTTCCTGAAAAAGTACATCATCGAACCCTTCGGTATGAAAGCCTTTGTGATAGGTTACGATCATCATTTCGGCAACGACCGGAAAGGAAATCTTGAATTTATGACAAGGATGTCGAAGAAATACGGCTTTGAAGTTGACCGCATTGCCGAGGAAAAGATCGATCATATGGCATTGAGCAGCTCCAAAATCAGGGAAGCCATCCTTAAAGGAGATATGTCCACGGCCAATGCTTTTCTCGGATACCGGTATTCCATGAGCGGCATTGTGGTGAAAGGCAACCAACTGGGTCGTAAGCTGGGGTTTCCCACAGCCAATATCGAACCCGATCCCGGCAAGCTCATTCCCGCTTACGGCGTTTATGCCGTCCTGGTGAAGTGGAAAGATAAACTTTACGGCGGCATGAGCAACATCGGCATCAGACCCACATTGAAAGAACATCAACTGACCGTTGAAGTCAACATCTTTGATTTCAATCACAACATCTACGGCGAGAAGATCACCATTTATTTTGTCCAGCATACACGTGAGGAAAAAAAATTCAAAGACCTTGAGTTGTTGCGCCGAAGGTTGATCATCGATAAAATCAAAGTATCGAAAATACTGGAAGGGGTTTGATAAAAGCGCTGTCATGGAATCCTCCACTCGTTTTGCCTTTCGAAATCAGACAAATTCCGAAGGGAAAAGTCCATTGGTGTACCGGTGTTTTAATTTGAAATATTGTAACAGTTCCCTCTTTTACAATTTTGTTTATGCAAATTAGTTAAAAGTATGTATTTTTACAAGCTTGTAATACACCACCGGAATGGAAGTCAACACCATGATCAACAGGAAAAACATTTATCTTTTCGGCTTGTTTTTAATGATAACAGCATTGCCGCTTTCCAAATTTATGATGAGTGTTGCGGGAATCATTCTGGCGTTGAACTGGTTGATCGACCCGAAAGTTCCGCAAAAGTTCAAAACCTTTTTTCGTAACAAAGCCGCAGTAATTATTGTTTCGCTCTATTTGCTTCATGTAGTGGGTTTGCTTTGGACCACGGATTTTGATTATGCTTTGAAAGACCTTCGTACAAAACTCCCCATCCTGGCACTGCCCGTGATTCTGTCTTCCTCTCCTGCATTGAACCGCAAGCAATTTCATACGTTACTGCTTTTTTTCATTGCGGCCAATCTGGCAGGGTCTTTTTTCAGTGTTCACGAACTGGTGACCAAAGAGTTGACGGAAATCAGAAAAGCATCTATCTTCATATCACATATCCGTTTCAGCCTTGATATTTGTATTGCCGTATTTTCGGGAATTTACCTTGTAATCAGGGGAGCCTACCCCCTTTATTTTCGTATTGTCATCCTAGTTGTTATCATCTGGTTAGCTGTATTTTTGACCCTTATCGAAGCCATGACAGGACTGATCATACTCTTTGCCGTATCCATGGCCATCATCCTGGTGTGGGCCCTGATTTGCCAAAACCGTACTGCAAAAATTGCCGTTTTAGCATTATTGGTGGCCATCCCGATGGTTTTGTTTTTCTACATTTACAACATCTACCGGGAAACACTGCCTAAAGAGCCGTTGAATTTGGCAACACTGGATAAATTTACTGAAAATGGAAATCCCTATACCGTTGATACTTCCAATCTTGTCCTTGAGAACGGTTATTATGTGGGAATATACATTCAGGAAGACGAATTGCGTGATGCATGGAATGCCCGGAGCAAATACGACTTTGACGGAAACGACAGCCTTGGCAACGAATTAAAATATACCCTTTTTCGTTTTCTTACTTCCAAGGGGTTGCGCAAAGATTCCCGGGGGCTCCGGCAACTTTCCGACAAGGAGGTGAATGCTGTTGAAAAAGGAATTGCCGATGTTGACCGCATGAAAGAGTCAAGCGTAAAAACAAGGATAAAAGTTATTTTCTGGGAGTTTCAGATGTATTTCAAGAAAAACGAATTTTCGGGCCACTCGGTAACGCAGCGCATTGAATTCTGGCATGCTTCGCTACGTCTTATTGCCAAGCATTTTTGGTTTGGCGTGGGTACGGGCGACATCAAAAATGCTTTTGCAAAAGAATATGATGAGATGAATAGTTCTTTGGCACCCGAAGTTAGATGGCGGTCGCACAATCAGTATCTTTCAATATTCGTTGCTTTCGGCCTGGCCGGTTTTTTGATTTTTTTGTTTGTTTTGTTTGCGCCGGCTTACTATTCGGGGATGTACAAAGATTATTTTTACATGGTATTTATGGGCGTTTTGTTGCTTTCGATGCTCACCGAAGACACGATAGAATCGCAGGCCGGGGTTACCTTTTACGCCTTTTTTACAAGTTTTTTCCTTTTTGCCCGCAGTGCTCCCGAATCGCTGTTTCGGAACAATAAAGAAACTGAACGTTTTCTTGATAACAAAACCCGCAGGAATGATGAAGCGTAGATGGCATGTGATCATCAACCCCAACGCCGGTAACAAAACCATTAGCCGCGACTGGCCCCGGATAAAAACATTGCTCGAAAATGCAAATCTGGATTTCGGCTATACATTTACAACGCAACCGCTTCAGGCTATCGAACTTACCCGGCAAGCCATCGAAAACGGCGAGCGGAATTTTATTGCCGTGGGCGGCGACGGCACTTTCAACGAAGTGGCCAACGGCATTTTTCTTCAGGGGAAAATCAATACGGAAGAATGTTTACTGGCGGCAATTCCCGTGGGGACAGGCAACGACTGGGGAAGGATGTACGGCATTCCGGCCGATTATCAAAAAGCCGTCGAATTGATCGTCAACGAAAAGTTTTTCGTTCAGGATGTGGGAATTGTAAATTATTTCAACGACGGGAAACGGAAGAAAAGATATTTCATCAATATTGCCGGGCTTGGATTTGATGCATTGGTTGCTTACAAAACGAACAAACAGAAAGAAACGGGAAAAGTTTCGGCTTTCTCATATTTTTTTAATATGCTTACGGGATTGTTTCAATACAAACCCGGTCCCATGCGCATCGAAATAGACGGCGACAAACACGAATTTAATGTGTTCAGCATCACCGTTGGGATTTGCAGATACAACGGCGGCGGAATGATGCAATCGCCGCTTGCCGTACCCGACGACGGCTTGCTGGATGTTACGGTGATCAAAAAAATCGGCATGGGAACACTGGCCATGCAACTGAAAAACCTGTACAACGGCACTTTCATTCAACATCCCAAAGTTCTTACTTTCCGCGGCAGCAGCATTAAAATCATTCCCGTTGAAAATATATTTCGTCTGGAATCCGATGGTGAAAATCTGGGCTTCGGCCCTTTTGAGTTTTCTGTCCTGCCCAGGGCTTTGAAAGTGGTTATCGGTGAAAAAAATTTTTAATCTTTGCCCGCAAATGAATTATTAATCGCATCAAATCACAAACCGGGTGGATAAAAACCGAAACGACATCACAACAGCATACCGACAGGCTATTGCAGGATTAACGAAACAACATGCAAAAGTTGATCGCCGGATTAAAAGCATCTCCCTCATCAGAATCTTGGTATTCCTTGCAGGTGTATTCTTTGTTTATCTTGCCACCGGTTTTTCGATGGTTTATGTGGCCGGTGTGCTTTTGGTATTTATCCTTGCATTTGCGGCGGTGGTTTTGTGGCATGCCGCTGCATATAATAAAAGGGATGGTCTGGCACGGTTGCTGAAAATCAACAAAGATGAACTGAAAGCCATGAATGGTGATTATTCGGTTTTTGATGACGGGAATGAATTTGCGGATGATGACCATCATTTTGCGGGCGACCTTGATATTTTCGGTTCCGGTTCTGTCTTCCAGTATCTCAACCGCACCTCAACCGTGATCGGTAAAAACAAGCTGGCCGGTTGGTTTCTTAACCCCGAAAAAGATGTTGAGGCTATCAAACAAAGGCAAAAAGCCGTAAACGAACTGAAAGAGAAAACGGCCTGGCGTCAACGCTTCCGTTCCACCGGCTTGTGGCTGGGCGAAAAGAAATCGGACAAAGAGAGCATTCTCAACTGGATGGATCTGCCCGTCGATTTTCAAAAACCGGTTTTCACGGTGATGCTCTTTCTCATTCCGGCCTTGTCGGTATTGATGCTGGTATTGCTTATTTTCGGACAGGTCACCATTCAGCTTTTTCTTTTGTACCTTATCATCCCGTTGGGTATTGCTTTCAGTCAATCCAAAAAAATCCAGATGAAACATGAGCTGGTAAGCCGTAAATCGGAACTGTTGCGCAAATACAGCAGGCTTTTTACTTTAACAGAAACCGAACATTTCGAATCTCCGCTGCTGAAAAAGCTTCGTGAAAATCTTAAAACAAAACATCATGCCGGGGAAGCCGTCGGTCAATTGTCCAGAATCGTCAATGCGCTGGATGTGCGATTGAACGTTCTTGCCTGGTTTTTTCTGAATTATTTCATGCTTTGGGATATTTTGCAAGCCCGCAGGCTTGAGCATTGGCGAACGGCCAATCGTGGTCATGCCGCCAGGTGGTTCGACACATTGAGCGAAACGGATGCCCTGGTCAGTTTGGGATGTTTTGCATACAATCATCCCGATTTTACTGTTCCCGTACCGGTCAAGAAAGCGTTCCTGCTACGGGCTGATGCCTGCGGACATCCGTTGATACGACCCGAAAAGCGTGTTGACAATCCCGTGGATTTTACGGGATGGAATCAGTTTATCATTATCACCGGTGCAAACATGGCCGGCAAAAGCACCTACCTGCGTACCGTTGCCGTCAACTTTATCCTCGCCATGGTTGGTGCTCCGGTGTGTGCTGTGAATTTTACCTTTAGCCCGGCTTATGTTTTTACGAGTATCCGCACCAGAGACGATCTGTTACACAATGAATCCTATTTTTTTGCCGAACTGAAACGGCTCAAAGCGATGATTGATGAACTGGAACAAGGAAGCCGGCTTTTTATCGTTTTGGACGAAATTCTCAAAGGCACCAATTCCAAAGACAAACAAACGGGATCGAAAGCCCTGTTGAAACAACTGATCAGGTACGGAGCTTCGGGCCTGATCGCCACCCATGACCTTGAACTCGGCCGTCTGATCAACGAATACCCCGAAAATATCCGCAACAAACGTTTCGAAGTTGAAATCAATAACGACCAACTCGAATTCGACTATCGCCTCAAAGAGGGTGTGTCACGAAACCTCAATGCCACATTTCTGATGAAAAAAATGGGGATCACCCTTTGAAATTCTGTTGGCCTGATAACATGTTTTACTTCTGTCGTAACGGTTCGTTATTTTGTGAAACGAGATACGCTCCGGTAAATATCAGCACTGTTGCCAGTGCCTTCAGCCACGAAAACGAATTGAGCCCGAGCCAAAGCGCAATAATGGCTGCAACCACCGGCTGCAGATAAACATAATAACTTGCCGTACTGGCATTAACGTATTTCAACGCAAAGATCATCAGCAAATAGCCCAGAAATGTGGTGGCCACAATAACATAAATCAACGAAACCCATGCCGATGGTGTGAAACCGGAAAACGTCACTGTTGTTATCCGGTGAAAAAACAATGGTGTAAAAGTGATAATACCGGTAAGAAACACCCATTTCATCACGGTTACAGGCTTGTATTTTTTCATCACCGGTTTGATCAGCACAAGATAAACGGCATAGCCCATGGAATTGAGCAAAGCAAAAAGGTTTCCGGTGAACGTGTCCGAGTCCAGCGAAATCCTTCCCCGGTACAAGATCAAAATGACCGCTCCGGTGGCGCCGAGAAAAATCCCGACAGCTTTCATCGGATTCAACTTTTCGCCGATCAGCACCATGGCAAAAACCAGTGTAAACACGGGATTGGAAACATGTATGATGGAAACGTCAACCGGAGTAGTGAGATTCAAACCTTTGAAAAACAAAAACTGATTAATGGTCGTGCCGAACAAACCGGCCACAAAGATCCGTACGAGGTCTTTCCTTTCCACTTTTTCCGAAGGAAGAAACAGCGAAATAACATAAAACAGCAAAAAAGCACCGGTGATCCGGATAAACACCAATTGTTCGGGTTTGAGGTATCCGGGCATCAGGCTTTTGGCAATCCAGTAATTGGCACCAAAAATGATGCTGACACACAGCAGGGCAATATGGGCTTTGAACTTATCGGGCATTTCTGCAACAAAGATAAGGGAAGGTTTAGAAACGGAATTGAAAATTGTGGTACCGGCCGGCTTTTTCCCGTAAAGATTATCTTGCAATATTGCTACCTTTGTCAACAATAATCGAAAAATTTGGTGCTGATATAAGCGGCTATTGATAAAAAATTATAAATCATGATGCAAAAAATATTTCGCTTTTCTTTGGGCTTGTTCTTATGGATGATCATTTCTTTGGGCTTGTCCGGTCAGCCCAAAACCGTCACCTACCTGTGGGATGCATCATCGGCTTTTCCCGACCGTAACATTGAACTGATGCACATGAACGCCGACCTCACCATACATCCTTACGACACGTTGGTAATCGCATCGGTGTCTTTCGACTTTAAAGTGTTGAACGAACATACCGATTCCATTGTTTTTTCGGTGCAGAATATCCGGTTCGACAACATTAGCATCGAAGGCAGAAATGCCGGTTTCCGGTACGACGGGAAAGAGGTGATCATCACCCCGCCCTTTCCGCTGGAGTGGCAACACGGCTATCAGATATTTTTCAAGTATCGTGTAAAGCCGGAAACAGGTCTCTATTTTATCGGGTGGAACGACCCGCAGCATCTCAAGCGCAAGCAAATATGGGCGCACCGCCCCGATTACTGGTTGCCCTATAAGCCCGCCATCCTCACGGTGGACATGGCTGTTACCGTTGACGACACTCTGAAAGTTTTTTCCAACGGTGTACGTCGCGCTGTGGTAACCAACAAAGACAACACAAAGACGTGGCATTACAGGATGAACCATCCGCATCCGTTTTTCTCCACCTGTCTCGTCATCGGGGATTATGCTTACAAAACCCTGAAAACAGCGCGCGGACTTCCCGTGGAACTGTGGTATTATCCCGACTGGGAAAACCACTTTGAGCCTACCTACCGGTACCAGACCGAGATGTTCTCTTTTTACGAAAAGGAATTTGACTTTGACTATCCGTGGGAATTGTACCGTCAGGCTCCGGTAACCGACTATCTGTACGGCGCCATGGAAACCACCACTTCAACGGTTTACGGCGATTTTCTGATGGTGGACAGCAGTGCCTGGTACGGAAGGAATTTTGTGAATGTCAATGCCCATGAACTGGCACACCAATGGTTCGGAAATTACATCTCGCACCTGAAAACCCGGGATGTGTGGCTTACCGAAAGTTTTGCAACCTACTGGGCCAAAAAGTTTGAACAACATGTTTTTGGCGACGATTACTATCAGGAGGTGCGCAACAAGGAGTTGCTCGACACGCGAGCGGCAGCCAAAAAGAACAATTTTCCCGTGGGGCACAGTCGCGGAGGTCATGCCCGGTTTTATCCCAAAGGGTCGCTGGTGATGGATATGCTGCGGGATGTGCTGGGCGACAGCGCATTCAGGCTGGTGATCAAAACGTATTTGCAAACGTATCCGTACCAAACTGCCGAAACCGACGATTTTTTGCAAACCATCCGTAAGGTCACGGGTCGCTCGATGGAGTGGTTTTTCGACGAATGGATATACCGCGGCGGAGAGCCGCACTATCGTGTGAGCTTCGATGAATTTTACGACACGGCCATGAACCGTAAGATACGTCTCACCGTGGAACAGATACAACCGGTCAACGACCTCGTCGGTTTGTTCAGAATGCCTGCGGATATTGATATTTACTTTCGTGACGGAAGTAAAACATCGGTCCACCGGTGGATTGAAAAACAAACCGAAACATTCATAATTCCGAATCCCGGGGAGAAAGCCGTGGATTTCGTGATCTTCGATCCCAACCGCAGGATCATCAAAAACCTTACTTTCGACAGAACTTACCGGCAACTGGTATCGCAGGCCGTGAAAGCCGGAAACATGATCGACCGGTATGATGCGTTGCTGGAGTTGCGAAAATTCCCGCCGGAACAAAAGAAAAACGATTTGCTGAATATCTACCGGAACGAAACGTTCAGGCTGACCAAAACGGAGATCATCGGCCAACTGGCCGGTTTGCCTGCCGAAGAGATCGGTGAATTGCTGATATCGGCTATCCATGATCCCGATGATAAGGTCAGGCTGGCGGTGATCAATTATTTTCCGGCGGTTCCCGGGTGGCTGCGTAACGATTACGAAACATTGCTCGACGATCCTTCGTATTTCAATGTGGCGCCTGCACTCGAAAACCT
>JAOZMX010000023.1:0-2840 GCA_029934065.1 Bacteroidales bacterium | reverse complement strand
AAACATTGCTCGACGATCCTTCGTATTTCAATGTGGCGCCTGCACTCGAAAACCTCTGCTATTCCTTTCCCGAAAATAGCATTACTTATCTCGAAAAAACAAAAAACATGACCGGATGGCGGGGAAAAAATATTCGGATGAAATGGCTTGAGATCGCCATTGGCACTGGGATGATCGAATATTTACAGGAAGTGAAAAATTATGCCGGCCGAAGTTACGGATTCGAAACCCGCATCAATGCCATGAACCTTTTGCAACGGTTGAATTACCTCGATGAGGAGGTTGTAATCAACATGTTTGACGCCCTTTTCCACTGGAACTACAAAGTGAGCAATGCCGCAAGGGATAACCTGCGATATTTTTACAAACAGGATCAGTACCGCGACCTGATCAACAGGGTGATTGCAACTTCCGCATTCACCGGAGGACAAATGAAAAAACTCGAAAAAACATTTCAATAATCAATCATGAGAAAATTTATCCATCCGGTATTAATTGTTCTTGCAGGATTGTTTTGGACGTTTGCCGATGCCCAGCAGATATATGTTGCTCCCGACGGGAACGATGCCAATCCGGGAACAAAAAAACGGCCGCTCTCTTCCCTTTCCGCAGCAAGAGATGCGGTGCGAAGGTTGAAATCGCGGCAACAGGCTGCGGCTCCCGTAACGGTTGTAATTGCCGATGGTGTGTACCACATGACGGAACCTTTGATATTGACCGCAAAAGACGGCGGTACCGAAGCGGCACCGGTGCGCTACGAGGCGGCCAAAGGCGCTGCACCCGTTTTCAGCGGCGGAAGAGAGATCACCGGATTCACCGTTAATGACGACGGAATATGGCAGGTGAAAATCCCGGAATGCAAAAACGGTGCTTTCCGGTTCGATCAGCTGTATGTAAACGGTCAGAGAGCACAGATTGCCCGCACACCCGACGAAGGATATTTCAGGATCGGGGATGTGAAACAAATTGTTGAGGAAAAGGGTAAAACCCGTGTGCCGGAAAGAGCCCGGCAGATTTTGTCCTTTGACAAGGAGACTTTCAACATCCTGCGTAAAATTCCGGAGGATGAGTTGGGCACGGCACGTTTCAGGGCATATCACAAATGGGATTTCACCTTGCGTTACATCGACAGTCTCGACTCGGACAGCTTGCTGGTCTTTACAACGGGCAGAGGGATGAAACCGTGGAATCCGCTGAAGTCAGGAACGCGGATCGTTTTTGAAAATTTTAAAGCGGCATTGGATACTCCCGGCGAATGGTTTTTGGATGGTGACGGAACTTTGTTTTATTATCCCCGCAAGGGAGAAACCCCGCGTACATCCCGGGTTGTCGTTCCCGTACGGGAAAGTCTGGTTGAATTTCGCGGCGACACGTTGGAAGGGCAATTTGTGGAACACATCATTTTCAACGGATTGACATTCTCGCACTGCAATTACCGGATGCCGCCCTCGGGATTTGAACCCAATCAGGCAGCAGTTAAAGTGAATGCCGCCGTCAGCCTGACCGGAGCAAAACACATCACATTCGAAGATTGTACCATCAGCAAAACAGGACAGCACGCTTTGTGGTTCGGCTACGGATGTTCGCAGTGCACCGTAAGGCATTGCTACCTGAATGATCTCGGCGGCGGCGGGATTTACCTGGGCAATCCAAAACCGCTCGGCGGTGCAGGGCATACGTCGTTCATCACTTTGGACAACAACATTATCCAAAGCGGTGGACGTGAGTTTCCTCCGGCGGTGGGTGTTTGGATCGGGCAAAGCTCCGATAACGTCGTTACGCACAATGATATCGGCGATTTTTATTACACCGGGGTTTCGGTGGGATGGACATGGGGATATGCCCCCAATACCGCCAAGCGGAATGCGGTTACTTATAACCATATCCATCACATCGGATGGGCTTTGTTAAGCGATATGGCGGGGGTTTATACACTTGGAAAATCGGAAGGAACCGCAATCAACAACAACGTGATCCACCATATCAATGCCTATTCCTATGGCGGCTGGGGACTTTATCCCGATGAGGGGACTTCGTTTATCGAAATGAAAAACAATCTGGTTTACCGGACCAAAACCGGCGGATTCCATCAACATTACGGAGAGCAAAATGTTATTGTGAACAACATTTTTGCTTATGCCCAACTTTACCAGCTCCAGTGCACCCGCGTTGAAGACCACCTGTCGTTCACGTTCCGGAACAATATTGTGGTTTTTGATGAAGGCATGGTGCTCAAGGGTGCGTGGGAAAAGATCGAAATAAAAATGGACAGCAATCTTTATTGGAATACGGGTGGTGACAAGTACGATTTTAACGGGATGACCTTTTTGCAATGGCAGGAAACAGGTCGCGACATCCATTCGCTGATTGCGGACCCCGGGTTTGGTGATTCGGCACATTCCGATTTCGAAATTGACGACCCAACCACTGTAAACAGGATCGGATTTATTCCGTTCGATACTTCTGAAGCCGGTGTATATGGCAACGTCAGCTGGAAAAAGAAAGCCCGCCTTCCCGAAAAAACAAAACGGCTGTTTGATGAGGTGGTCAAAAAAAACCTGACACAACAAACCGGGAGAGATTAAACGATGCCGGATGATTGTGAAAGAAAAATTGAATCCCGACAAGCCGGGGAGCCGATTTATCCTGTAAAACATAGATAAACATTGAAGCTGTAATTTCACAGGGTAAACGATTTGAGAAGTATCATTTAACCTTCAGCCTGTATCTCTTCCGTCCCCCAGTCCCTGCGTTTTTTCTTCTCTTTACTTCTGCCTTTTTACTTTGAACTTATCGCCCGTTATTTTACCGCATGTGCGAATTATCATTAACTTTGCGCT
>JAOZMX010000022.1:18914-28482 GCA_029934065.1 Bacteroidales bacterium | reverse complement strand
CGGGAAAAGGATCAAAAGCAGCAACAACAACAACAACAACAGCAGCAACAGCAGCAGAATCAGCAGCAACAACAGCAACAGCCTCAACAGATGAAGCAAATTTCGAAAAAAGATGCCGAGCGGATGTTGCAGGCACTGAAAAACAACGAAAAGAAAACCATGGAAAAACTGAAAAAGGAGAAACTGAAAAAGGCACGCAAATCAAAATCCGAAAAAGACTGGTAATCCGTGATGAATCATATGATTAAACATATTATCAACAGGCCGGCTCAAAAGGCTGCGAAGATGAAAGGAATGGTCGTTGTGCTCGTGGCACTGCTTACATTTTCATCGTTAAATGTCCTTGCCGACAATGTGCAGTTCACAGCCACAGCCAAAACAACGGTCAAGGTAGGCGAGCAGTTTCAGCTTCAATACAAGCTCAATGCCGAAGGCTCCGGATTTCGCGGTCCGAAGATCTCGGATTTTCAGGTGCTCACCGGGCCCAACACATCTACAAACCAAAGTGTGCAGATCGTCAATGGAAAAGTAACACGCGAAATTTCCTACGTCTTCACATATCTGCTGAAAGCGGGCAAAGAGGGTACGTTTACCATCCCTCCGGCAACAATCAACTACAACGGCAAACAATACACTTCAAATCCTTTAACCATTAAAGTTTTGAAAAATACTGCCGCGGCGACAGGACAAACATCTTCGCACGGCGGAGCCGAAAATAATGTATTCATCAGGGCATTCATCAGCAATACTACTCCGTTTCAGGGAGAGCAGGTCATACTAACTTATAAGCTGTACACTACTTTACCAATATCGAATCTTGATGTCAGTAAGATTTCCTCATTCCCCGGATTCTGGTCAAAAAATCTTTTGGCCAACAAAAAGAATTACACCCAAACGCACGAATCCATCGAAGGAAAAGATTATCTCGTTGCCGAAATCGGAAAGTTTGCTTTGTTCCCGCAACGCAGCGGGGAAATCACCATTGAGCCCGGTGAAGTAAATTGTGTGGCACAAATAAAGACCAATGCCCGCCGCAGAAGCTCCGATCCGTTTTTCGACAGCTTTTTCAACGATCCGTTTTTCAACAGCAGATATCAAAATGTTGACAAGCAGCTTTTTTCCAACAGTTTGAAAATCGACGTGCGTCCCTTACCCGGCAAAAACAAACCTGCCGATTTCAGCGGTGCGGTGGGCACCTACACTTTCAAACCCGAAATAGACAAAACGGAAGTAAAAGCCAACGAAGCCATCACCATGAAATTCACCGTTTCGGGACGCGGGAATCTGGAACTGATCGATCCGCCGAAGGTTGTATTTCCACCCGACTTTGAGGTCTATGATCCGGAAATCAAAAACAACATTAAAGTAACGGGATACGGCGTTTCGGGATCACGGACATTTGAGTATCTTATCATCCCGCGAAACCCGGGCGACTACACCATCAAACCGGTAACCTTCTCGTTTTTCGATCCGAAAAAAGAAAAATACATCACCCTTTCGTCGGAACAATACCACATCAAAGTAGCCCGCGGCAGCGGTAATCAGGGAAATATCACTTACAGCGGTATCAGCCACGAAGACATTCAATACATCGGTCAGGATATCCGCCATATCAAACTGCCTCCTTACAAACTGAAGCCCATCGGGTATTTCTTTTTCAGGTCGCTCAATTATTATCTTTTCCTGTTGGTGCCGTTTTTAATCTTTCTCGTCATTATCATTATCTGGAGAAAAAATGTGAACCGGCGCAACAATATCGCTTTGACCAAAAACAAAAAAGCAACAAAAATTGCCAAAAAACGGTTGAAAACCGCTGCAACGTACCTGAAGGAGAACAACGAGAACGAGTTTTATGTTGAAATCTCCAAAGCACTTTGGGGTTACATCAGCGATAAATTCAACATTCCCGGATCGGAATTGTCTTTGGACAATGTGAAGGACAAGTTATTGAAAAAGTCTGTGAACGAACAACTCATCAATCAGTTTATTGATACATTGAGCAATACGGAATATGCCCGTTTTGCCCCCGGCGACAAATCGCAAAACATGGAGGGCATCTACAAACAGGCCCTTGAAATTATCAGTAAAATCGAAAGAGAATTAAAATAAAACAAGTTGTCATCAATGAGAATATTTTTTGCAATCATATTGTTTCTGGGGTTCTCGACGGTAAAAGCCGACGACAACATGATCCTGCTTCAGGAAGCCAACAAAGACTACAACGAAGGTTCGTACAGTGAGGCAGCCGAGTTGTACCAAAAGGTCATTGACAACGGTTACGAATCGGCCGAAGTTTACTACAACCTGGGAAATGTCTTTTTTAAGCAGAACAATTATGCCGCTGCAATTTTGTACTACGAAATGGCCAAAAAACTCGATCCCAACGACGAGGACATCGCCTTTAACCTGAAAATTGCCAACAGCAGGATTGTTGACAAGATCGAACCCGTCCCCGAGCTGTTCTATGTTAAATGGTGGAAAACACTTGTCAACACCTTGTCGGTTGATCAGTGGGGGACGCTTTCCATTGTATTTTTCGTCCTTTTATTGATCATGCTTACGGCATTTCTTTTGTCGCAAGTGATATGGCTGAAAAAAAGTGCTTTCTGGCTGGGGCTTCTCTTCCTGTTCGGCACAGTTTTTACCTTTACCCTGGCCAATCAAAAATACAAATCCTTTAAAAACGATCACGAAGCCATCGTTTTTACGCCAACGGTAACCATCAAGAGTTCCCCTTCGGAAAACAGCAAAGATTTGTTTGTGATCCATGAAGGCACCAAAGTAAAAATTACGGAACACATCGAAGACTGGTATGAAATAAAAATTGCCAACGGCAGCGTAGGCTGGATCAAAGCTGATGACATCAGGAAAATCTGATGTGCATTACCGGGCAAAAGTGGGAGAAGGAAAAGACTGGAGAAACGATAGAACGATGGAACGACGGAACGACGGAACGACGGAACGATGGAACGCTGAACACTAAACGCTAAACGCTGAACACTGAACGCTGAACGCTAAACACTGAACGCATAACACCCCCTCCCAACCCTATCCCTGAACACCGAATATTGCAAGAATATTTTTGGCGGGGTACAAAAAAAATAGTCCGAATTTCATCCCGGCTTCGTCGGGAATTCATTCGGACTATTTTGAAAGTGTTTCGGATCTTACAATTACAATCCCAGTTTTTTCCTGATATCTTTAGGTAATCCGTTTTTGTTGACCAGAAGATAAACCGTATTCAGCTTAACAAACTGCTCCGACATGTTGATGGTATCGTCGCCGGCTTTACAGGCGTCTTTTCCTATGATGTAAGTATTTTCCTTTTTATCCTTGCTGATACCGTAAACAGTCAAAAAATTGTATCCGCTTCTCATCAGCAGGGGTTCAAAATTCTTTTGTCTTTGCTCCGGAGAAACATTTACTTCCGCAACAGGTTCGAACACCTCTTCCACAGTATCATTTTCTGCTTTAACACCGGGCATATCGCCTGCCGGAACAATGGCAACGGCTTCGGCTTTATAGATCATTTTGTTGTCCAGAAGGCCGTACCAGCTTACCGCAAAACCGTTCGACACAGCTCCTTCAAGAATAGTCGCCAAATCGGAAGGTTCCACATTGTAAAACTTGTCTTTATCCCAGTTGTCTTTCATTTCCAGCACAAACGGTTTGTAATAATCCTGACGGTCATCCGAGGTCAGCAGGATGTAATCCGAAGCATTAACACCGGATTCCTGTGCAAATGACATGGGAGTATAATCCTTCCCGTTGTACTTGAAATGCATCTTGGCATCACCGATATAGCGTGAGAGTGCGGCATCATAAGTATTTTTCCAACGATCGGTAAATTTTCCTTCATCCTTTGTGAGCGACATTCTCAACGTACCGCGAAGAATGGCATCCATTTCACCGGAGGTTTTGTCCATGGGATTCTTTTCGGGCTTCATGTATGCCGACTGCGGCACCATCCCGTATTTATCCATGATCTTGAACACGTCTGCCGAAAGGCATTTTTCCGTTACAGGCACTTTGCCTTTGCTGGCAAGATGCGCTTCGGCTTTCAACAAATAGGCGTTGTGTACAAAATCCAGCACTGCAAGGTCACATTCTCCCTTTCCGTTTCTGATCATCTCCGCTTCGATCAGGGCTGCACCCGCATTGCTCCAGCAGGAGTTGAGGCGCTGTAAATCTTTGGTTGGTGTGGTTTTAACAGTACTTTTTACCTTCAGATCATAATACAAATCCTGGGCCGACACAACCTGCATGCCTCCCATGATAAAAAACAATAAAAACATCAAAACCGATAATTTCACTTTTTTCATAAACAATTTATTTAGTAAGGTTAATTTCAAATTAATTTGGTGGCAAATATAGTTTATTAAAATCAGGAGCATTGCAAATATTGTGCATAAAAAGTGTTTCACAAAAAATTTTACACTAAAACTCTTTTTTTTATCAAATATTTTATGACTCTTTAAACTTAATTAACAGCTATTGATAAATTTTCCAAAGCGAATAATTTCTTCGAATCAGATTGAAAACGAACAGTTTTCGTAACATTATATCCTGATAACTTATTTAAAATGGTTTTGAATTGGGAATTTACGTCTGGGATTGAATTTTTTTTTTCAACTTTGTTCATTCAAAATGAAAGGATTTTTAATGGTATATTTGTCGGGATTTTATAGCGCAATGCTGTTTGGATAAAAAAGAAAAGGTGTGAATTGTGCGGTTAAAACCAAAAACTAAAATTTAAGATATTAACATTATACTAATCAAATTTAAGAATGATATGAAAAGTAAACTTTTACCAATTGGTTTAATAGTCTTCATTTTTGGGTTTACTACCATTATTCTGGCTTCAGGATGGGTTAACAATTTTCAGGACGGAAAAGCCACCGGTCAGGATAACAGCAGTGTCAAAGATGCCGCTGAATACCTCTATAAAATGAGGAGGAATCAGGTAACGGGCAAGATTGATCCGAAGGATGTATTGCAGGCACGGGAGCAAGCCGAGAAAGGACATTTTAAATCGGCCAATGAACTGGGGCTGAACTGGGAAGAAATGGGACCCGACAATGCTCCGGGGCGCGTCAGGGCTTTGATTTACGACAATACTGATGCAAGCGGCAACACCCTGATTGTTGGCGGCGTTACGGGAGGGCTTTGGAAAACCACCAACATGGGAGCCACCTGGAACAAGATCAATAATGCCAATAAAAACCTTTACGTTTCCTGCATGACACAGGCACCCGACGGGACCATCTATGCAGGAACAGGTGAATATTTTTGCACCAAAGAAGACACTTATTATGGTGGACTGGTTGGTCAGGGGATGTTCAAATCAACCGATGGCGACAACTTCGAGTTGATTCCAGAAACAAAACCCGTTGTAGGACAAAATCCCGACACCATTGAATGGGCATTCATTAACAACATTGTTGTTTCACCGGCAACACAAATGGTTTATGCTGCCACAAACACCGGCCTTTATTATTCAAGTGACGGGGTGAACGGCTGGCAAAAAGCAACGGAATATTATTACGATTCCGTCATTTATGATGTGGATCTGGTCATTGATTCGGTAGTTCATTGCGATTCATACACACTTGAAGGAGATGAATTCACTTTCAACAATCCTCAATATGAACCTCCGGACACGGTATCGGCAACCAAAACCGAAAAAGAGAGGATCTCAACCCTTCTTAATCTGGGGAAAATGCCTTGTACCGATGTTGCCATCGATGCCGAAGGACTTGTTGTGGCTACCTTCAACAATCTTGTGTTCACAGCACAGGAAAATGACATGAAGTTCAGAAACCATTCGGCCAATCCGGATAACCCCTACGAAAAAGAACAAACGAATTATGCTTACACCACAACATTAACGGCGATTGACACCATTGGGAACAGCGACTCAAGAACCATTGAGTTTGATGACACCACAAGCTGGGCCAATGCGGTTTACGACCATCCCTCGCCGTTGTCGTTGAACCCGGGAAGAACGGAAATTGAGGTTGCATCAACACAGGCCGGCGTAATTTACGCAACCTGTACCACACAATTCGGATTCCTCGACAACATTTACTTTTCGGAAGACCAGGGGAAAACCTGGATCATCATTTTCCCCGGAAATTCATCTCTTGAAATCTTTGACGGGACAGGATGTTTTAACAATACCATTGCAGTGTTCCCCGACAATGCATTCAAAGTGCTCATCGGCGGGATCAACATGTGGATGGGCGAACGCTATGGAAACAGCAACGGATACTTCGACTGGGGCGCAGGGGCAATTTCCGGCTCTTGGAATATGCCCACAGGTCATCACAAATACGTATTCCGTCCGGGCTCCAACAGCCAGGTTGCTGTGGCCAGCGACAGGGGCGTAACAATCATGACTTTCGGCGACAATTTCAACGAATTTCAATGGCTTGAAAGCGGCCTTCGCATTACACAATCCTATACGGTAGCACCTTCGGGAAACCGTCATGAACTTCTTTGCGGCAACCAGGGCGACGGAACACGATACATCAGTGGCAACGGTAACACCCCGGAATTTTCCGAAAAAATATTCGGCAAAACAGGCGGCTACTGCGCCATATCGCTGATAAACCCCAACGCCTTTGTTTACAGTCAGGAACCCGGTGTGATCGTCAGGTCGGAAGACAAGGGAGAAAACATTTCGTTCAACTTTAATGCTCCCGGGAGCAATATTCTCATCACACCGCTGCTCATGTGGGAAAGCTTTGAAGATCACAATTCCCGTGATTCGATCAAGTTTTATGCCCACGAGGATTATTCGGCTGGTGACGTTATCTTATGCCGCAGTTCAAATTACGATTACCCGTTCCATTATACGCTTACCGAAGACCTGTCAAACGGCGATTCGCTGATGGTTCAGGATATCATTCAGAACAAACTGTTCATTGCCAATGCCGGTGCCGTTCAAATGACAAAAGGCACATTGAAATTCAATCAACCCGGCGATTTTTGGAAAATTGCCGAGACGCCGGGATTCCCGAGTTGTATTTCAGCTTCATCGGATGCCAACTTCCTCTTTGTAGGCACGGACGACGGCAAGCTCTATCGCATTTCAAACATTGCTCTGGCTTACGACTCGTTGAGAGCCGACATCGGCAGTTCGGCCTGTATCATTGCCACGGACGAACTTCAGATCCCGCAGTTTCAGGATCGTTTCATTACTTCGGTGGCCGTGGATCAGCAAGACCCGGCACATGTAATCGTTACACTTGGCAATTACGGAAACGAAGACTATGTTTATGAAACCAACAATGCGCTGGATTCTCTTTCGATGGTCATTTTTGAAGATATTACAGGCAACCTTCCTCATATGCCCGTTTATTCGTCCATCATCGAGATGACCCATTCCAACATTGCCATTATTGGTACCGAACACGGCATTTACACCACTAAAAATCTTGGTGAAGCCGAAGTATCGTGGACCAATGAAAATTCGGAAATGGGTGTCATTCCCGTTTTCCAGATCAAGCAACAAACGGTTTACGCAGATGAATTTTACATTCCCGGGGTACCACCACAGGTTTATCCGCAAGTAAAAACTTTCGGAAGCATATACATTGCTACTCATGGTCGCGGTATTTTCAGGGATGAGACCTATCGTACGGTGGGGATCAATGAACTCACAAAATCCAACTCCGGCAATGAAAGTTCGGTATCGGTATATCCCAATCCGGTTCGCAACACGGCCACTGTTAAGATGAACATCAACAGCAGCACCAATGCCAGAATCAACATTTACAACCTGAGCGGAAAATTGATCGAAACGCTTCCCATAGGAGAACTGAAGAAAGGTATCCATGAGAAAAAGATCGATTGTTCGGGATTGAATACCGGAGCATACATCATCAGGTTAGAGGCCGGTGAAAGTAGTGGCAACGCTAAATTTATTGTTAAATAAAATAATAAAATTCGATAATTAAAAATGCATTATGATATGAAAAGATCTTTATTTGCTATCATTTTAATATTTGCAGCCTTTGCCATCATGGCACAGGATAGAATTGACACACCGGAACTGGTTAATCCTTCCAACGCAGACGATGACCAGATGCCCGATGTAATGCTTGACTGGAACGCAGTTGCCGCTGCATTGAATTATCAGGTACAACTGAGCGAAGATGCGGACTTCAACACCATTGTTCTCGATTCGACCACCGATCTGACATCGGTGAAGACCAATCAATTGAAATTCGGTACCGAATATTTCTGGAGGGTGAAAGCCAATGACATTTACGGCGGCACCTCTTACTGGACACCGGTCTGGTCTTTCACAACCTTCTCCACCGTCAATCTGGACAAGCCGAATGACGGAGCCGATGAACAGGATCCGGATGTGACACTGAAATGGAAAAACAAAGTCTCTTCGGTGATGATCAGCGGTGTTGATTACTTCGACATTCAGATTGATACAACCAACGCTTTCAATTCATCGCAATTTGCCGAATTTACAACCGGCGGATCAACCTTCAACAAACCCATGGATCAATTGCTTTTCGGCGTCACTTATTACTGGCATGTACGCGCACGTCATGCTACAGACGCATCCGACTGGAGCATTACACGTTCTTTTACCGTTCTGGATATTTTCAGCCTGAAAAAACCCAACGATGGTGTTACCGATCAGGATTTGAATGTTCAGTTGAGATGGGAAGATGTTTCCGGCATCAAAAAATATGACTATCAGGTGGACAACGATGAAGATTTCAGTTCGCCCGATTCGTATGTTACGGATACATTCAAAGTAATCGCTCAAGAGCTGAAATTCGGTATAACCTATTACTGGAGAGCACGGGGAAGACATGATTTCGATACCACATTATGGGCCGAGCCGAGACATTTCACAACATGGGTTACGGTGGAACCCGAAAGCCCCGGTAATGGTGCGGACAGTGTTGTGCTGAAGCCAAAACTCGAGTGGAGCCAGATCAAAGGTGTTAACAGCTATGAGGTTTCCTACGCACCAAATGAAAACTTTACTGATGCTTTTACGGATTTCCAGCCTGCCGACGACGACATCAATCCGTACTACTACATTTTGTATGACCTTGATGAAGGAACAACATATTACTGGAGGGTAAGAGCCTGCACAGCCATCGACACAAGTATCTGGAGCGAAGTATATACCTTTACAACGATACCTGCCGCGGGAATTGATGAATATTTCAGCCGGGCTGAGGTCAGTATTTATCCGAATCCCGCAACCACAGAAGTAAACATTGAAATGAACATCAGCGAACCGGCCGATATTGAATTCTCACTCATCGACCTGGCAGGGCAAACACTGATGGATAAAGTGTTTAGCTTCACCGGTGGAAACAACAGTAAAACCATTGACCTTTCCAATCTCACCAACGGCATTTACTTATTGAGAATGAACAAAGGCCAATATTCATACTCTCGCAAATTAATCATCAAAAATTAATATCTGGCGATCATTCGATGCCGGCAGAGAACCGGCAAACCATAAAAAACGGGATTGACATCAAATGATCAATCCCGTTTTTTTTGTTATGGGCTGTGGGATATG
>JAOZMX010000022.1:0-18814 GCA_029934065.1 Bacteroidales bacterium | reverse complement strand
AGCGTTTAGCGTTCCATCATCCCTTCGTCTCTTCATTCTCTCCAGTCTTTAGATTCCCCACTTTTGCCTTTTGCCTTTTTACTTTTGCCTTTGAGCTTAAACCTTATCGTCCCATCGTTCTATCGTTCAATCGTTCCTAAGACGTTTCCTGATTGCTCCTTACGTCGCAACCGGAAAGTCCTTGCCTCCACATCACAACATCTTCTTCCTTTACATTTCCAATCTCTCCAGCCTCCTCATCTCTCCAGTCTTTAGATTCCCCACTTTTGCCTTTTGCCTTTTTACTTTTGCCTTTGAGCTTTAGTCGCCAAGCGTTGCCACCATTACGGCTTTAATGGTATGCAACCGGTTTTCGGCTTCGTCAAAAACGATTGAATAGGGCGATTCGAAAACCTCTTCGGTAACTTCCATGGAAGGCACACCGAATTTTTGATAAATATCCTCGCCGATTTGTGTATCACGGTTATGGAATGCCGGGAGGCAGTGCATGAATTTCACTTTCGGATTTCCGGTTTTGCGGATCAGTTCCATGTTCACCTGATAGGGTTTCATCATGTTGATCCTTCGTTCCCATTCTTCCTGAGGCTCACCCATAGAGACCCAGACATCGGTATAGAGGAAATCAACCCCTTTCACACCTTCGTCAACATTGTCGGTCACCGTGATTTTAGCACCGGTTTCTTCGGCAATTTTCAAACAAGTATCAATCAATTCCTGCGAAGGATGAAACTCTTTAGGGGCAACACTCCGGAAATCCATTCCCATTTTGGCGGCACCAACCATGAGCGAATTGCCCATGTTGTTGCGGGCATCGCCAAGAAATGCAAACGACACCTGATGAAGCGGCTTGTCGGAATGCTCCTGCATGGTCATAAAATCGGCCAGAATCTGTGTGGGATGATACTCATTGGTCAGGCCGTTCCATACGGGAACACCGGCATACTTGCCCAGTTCTTCAACGATCTCCTGCCCGAAACCGCGGTACTCGATGCCGTCGTACATGCGGCCCAGCACACGCGCGGTATCTTTCATGGTCTCCTTTTTTCCCATTTGCGACCCCGAAGGCCCGATGTAGGTGATGTGCGCTCCCTGATCGAGGGCGGCAACTTCAAAAGCACAACGCGTACGTGTGGAGTCTTTGGCAAACAACAAAACGACATTTTTGCCTTTCAGACGCTGTTGTTCCGTTCCGGCATACTTTGCCTTTTTCAGATCAGCCGACAGTTGTAGCAGAAAGCCGATCTCTTTCGGAGTAAAATCCAAAAGTTTCAAAAAATTCCTGTTTCTCAAATTAAAAGCCATAATGTATCAGTTTAAATAGTGTTTAATATTTATATCATTACAATCCGTGTTCCTCCGTTGTCGATGCCCAGTTTGGTGGTTTTGGTGATGATGGCATCCTTTCCGCTGTGTTCAACAAAATAAATCGCCGCACGGATCTTCGGAGCCATGCTGCCTTCGGCAAAATGTCCTTCCCGGAGATACTGTTTTGCTTCGGCAATGGTAAGCCGGTCGAGGGCTTTTTCCTGCGGCGTATTGAAGTTAAGACAAACTTTGGGAACGTCAGTCAGGATAAATAATTTATCGGCATTGATTTGTGCTGCCAGCAAGGCCGATGCCAGGTCTTTGTCAATGACGGCATCAATCCCCTGCAATCTGTTTTCTTTAACATAAAACACCGGAATACCACCGCCACCTACGGCAACCACGATGGTTCCCTCACGGGCGATCTTTTCGATGGATTTCTTGTTGTTGATCACCAACGGACGCGGAGAGGCCACCACTTTGCGCCATCCCCTCCCCCGCGGGTCTTCGGCAAAAACGGCATCCGTAGCCTGCATGATCTTCTCGGCCTCTTCTTTGGTATAATACGGCCCGATGGGTTTGGTGGGATTGTTGAACGCGGGATCGTCCTTATTGACCAGTACCTGTGTAACAATCGTTAGAATGTCTCTGTCGAGATCGTGAGCCATCAACACATTTTTCAGTTGCTGCTCGATGACATACCCGATAAATCCCTGCGAATAAGCAACGCAAATATCCAACGGCATTTCAGGAACCCCGTACATTTTGTTTCCGGCAATATTCCTCAGCAGGATATTGCCCACCTGCGGGCCATTGCCATGTGTGATTACCAGGTTATAATCTTTTTCCCTGATCAGCACCAAAAGTTTTTCACTTGTTTCGTAAGCATTTTTTTCCTGCTCGTCAATGGTACCTTTTTGGCCTGCCTGCAAAAGAGCATTTCCGCCAAAAGCAACTACCGCCAGTTTTTTCATGTGTCTTAAAATATTTGTTATGGGTTTTTCACCTTGTTTCTTTCGGTTTTCAGTTTTTGAGCGGGCAAAGCTAAAAATAAATCAATGATTTCGGCTCATTAAATCGAAAGATATATGATCACTCCAAAAGAAAAATGTACATTTGTTCTGACCAAACCTTGTGACCTATGAAATTAAAGGCTGTAATTTGTTTTATCATTACCCCGTTGGTTTCGATCTCCATACTTTTGTTTGCTGACCTGGAACCCGGCAACCCTGCGGTTACCAATACTTTGGCCGTGGCACTGCTGATGGCTGTGTGGTGGACCACCGAAGCCGTTCCGTTGGCGGTAACCTCCTTGCTGCCGGTGGCATTGTTCCCGCTTTTGAACATTATGAACGGCAAAGCGGTATCGTCCACCTATTTTAATTATATCATTTTTCTTTTTATCGGCGGATTTATCATTGCGCTCGCCATGGAACGGTGGAACCTGCACAAACGCATTGCCCTGAAGATCCTGATGCATACCGGCGTTAGTCCGGCGATGATATTGATGGGATTTATGCTCGCCACCGCTTTTCTTTCCATGTGGATATCCAATACGGCCACCACCATGATGATGATCCCGATCCTGTTGTCAGTGATAACAACCCTTGAGGAGAACATGGGAAAAGAACACATTTCGAAATTCACCATCGGTTTGTTGCTTGGGGTGGCTTACAGCGCCTCCATCGGTGGTGTGGCCACACTGGTGGGCTCCCCGCCCAATCCGTTATTTGCACATATTTTTCACATGTACTTTCCACAGGCACCGGAAATCTCTTTTACCAGGTGGTTCACATTCGGCCTTCCCGTTGCGGTGGTGATGTTCATTATCGTATGGACGTTTCTCTATTTTGTGTACCGGCCGGCAAAAAACATCCGGAAAGATATTGACAAGGAGACCTTCAGGCGGCAGTTGAAACTTTTGGGGCCGATGAAGTACGAAGAAAAGATCGTCTTTTTCGACTTCATTCTTGTGGCAGTATTGTGGTTGTTCAGGTCGGATCTGAAACTGGGAAGTTTTACCATTCCCGGATGGGCCGATCTGTTTCCTCATCCCGAATACATCAACGACGGGACGATCGCCATTTTCATGGCGGTCATCCTCTTTATTCTCCCGTCAAAGAAAGAGGGTACGATGCGGATCATGAACTGGAAAACAGCCGGCAAAATACCCTGGCAGATCGTTCTGCTTTTCGGAGGAGGGTTTGCGCTTGCATCGGGATTCAAAGAATCGGGCCTGTCGTTGTGGATCGGCGATCAGTTGAAATGGGTCGCTCATCTCAACCCCATCGTGGTCATATTTTTCATCTCTTTATTGATGACATTCCTCACCGAGATCACCTCCAATACGGCAACCACCCAGATGATCCTTCCCATTCTTGCAGGCATTGCGGTAAGCTCGCGGATCAACCCGCTGTTGCTGATGCTGCCGGCCACCCTGTCGGCATCCATGGCATTTATGCTTCCCGTGGCCACGCCACCCAATGCCATCGTCTTCGGTACCGGAAAGATCAGGATCGCCCAAATGGCACGAGCGGGGCTGCTCCTCAATTTCATTGGTGCCGTGGTCATCACGCTGATGACCTATCTGGTGGGAATGTATGTCTTCGATGTTCATCTCCATCAGTTTCCCGAGTGGGCCAATATTAAATGATCAGTATGGGATTGCGCTTTTGGAAACTAAATATCTGTTGCAACGAACGCAAGACCTTTCGCCTCCACCTTGCCTATTCGGCCATCGAAGGAGTTGTCCTCGGTGTGCTGGCACTCAACGAATTTGTTTTTGTCAAAAGCCTGAAGGGAACCAACTACCAGCTTGCCGTACTGTTTCAGTTTAGCATGCTGGTATTCGTGCTGCTAATTTTCGTCAATGAATTTTTGAAGCGGATCAAATACCGGCGAAAATTCCTCCGGCGGGTGGGGATCATTACCCGTTTGCCTTTGTTTTTTCTGATATTCTTTCCCCGGAGCGATGCCGCCATTGACGGCAATTCCTATTACCACATCATCTTTCTCATCATCTTTCTGATCTATTACCTTGCGGCACTGGTGATCAACCCCACCATCAACCTGCTGCTGAAAACCAATTACAGCCACCGCAATTTCGGAAAGTTGTACAGCTATGCCACTTCGCTGAACAAAATCATCATGCTGGTAACAACCTTTGCTTACGGTTTGCTGCTGGACCACAACAGTTTTGCCTTTGTCTATGTCTTTCCGGTGGTTTCGGTACTGGGCATGATCTCGGTCTTTCTTTTATCCAAAATAGATTATACACCCCCGGAACAGATCGTTATTCAAACCACCCTGATGCAATCGGTAAAAAATTCCATCGGGAACATGTACCGCATCCTGAAAACCAACAAACCCTACCTGCATTTCGAGATCAGTTTCATGTTTTACGGATTTGCTTTTATGATATCCTATGCGGTAATTACCGTTTTCTTTTACAAACAACTCGACCTGAACTATTCCAGCGTAGCCTTTTACAAAAATGCCTATAACATCCTTTCCATACTGATGTTGCCGCTGTTCGGCAGATTGCTGGGCAAGCTCGATCCCCGCAAGTTCGGTGTCATCACTTACAGCGCCATCGCATTGTACCTGTTCTTTTTGATGATCACCCAATATTTTCCCGCACATTTCACCGTCTTCGAGATCAAAATTTATTACACGCTCATTTTGTATATTTTGTTCCACGGGCTTTTTGCCGCCACGATGGTATTGTTGTGGAACATCGGCTCGGCCTATTTCGGCCGGGACGACGAAGCCGACATCTATCAGTCAACCCACCTTTTTCTTACGGGGGTAAGAGCGGTTTTCGCCCCGTTGCTCGGAATGTTTTTCTTCACGCAAACGGGTTATACCGCAACATTTTCCGTTGCCATCATTGCTTTGGTCGTTGCCATCGGTTTAATGATCTGGTCGTACAAAACCGAAAAAGTTGATAATAACATTTAAACATTCAGCCTTTTTGAATTTTTGATTTACGAAAAACTTCCCTGAATGTGATATTTATGCTAATTTTGGCTGCCAAATGATGATGAACTCTTCGGACAACAATATACGCCTATTTTTACTCGCAGTGCTGATCGCAATGGTTGCATCACCCTCTGTCACACTCAAAAGTCAGGAAACCAAAGGTCTTATTTTCCCATACGGGGTAACATGCGATATGCCGCACAACATTCAGGCTGACAGTCGTTTTACGGTAATATTCAACATCCGCAAGGAAGTGGGCTATGTGGGCCCGATGACCATCATTCAGGAACTTCCCACAGGATTTCAAATGATTTCCGACACGATCCCTTATGCCACGGTATCATTTGACAACAAAAAGTTTAAAATTTTCTGGAAGCATCTACCGCTGGGCGAAACGTTTTCGTTTGAAGCGGATTTTGCCGTGGAGAACATCTCGCAAGCCGTTTATCCTTTCAGCGGATCGGCGCTCTTTTTTCATTTGAACATCCCCTATTCGGGTTTCGTTAAAATATCCTCAAACACAAATCGTATCAATGCCCCTACGCAGGAGGGACATCTGGCACCGTTGGCAATCTATTTTGAAGTACCCGGGAGGATTACCCCCGATCATGAATTTACTTTTGTCACGGTGGTTAACAAAGAATCCGATTACGTTGCGCCGGGAAAAATTTCCCAGAAATGGCCCGGTGTATTCATCCCGAAACCCACACATCTGAAGAACGCACGGTTTTCGATTGGCGACGACAACACCGTTGAGATCAGTTGGGACGAGCTGGAAAACGGAAATTATTTTTCCATCGCCTACCAGGTTTTCACCAAAAAAACCGCTTCGGGTGTTTATGCCGTACTTACCGATTATTCCGACGCACAAGGATTGAAGCTGACGGAAAGCAAGGGCATTCATATTGTCAACGATCAGGAACCCAAACCGATTCCCGTTCCCGTTCCCGAACCAACAACAGGGCTGTATCAGATACGGTTTGAACATCCCACCGAAGTGATCGGCGGAGAGAGTTTTAACATTTCCGTTTTTATTCAAAAAGGAAAAAACACACAACCGGGAGATTTGCGGCTGACATTTCCGTCGGGATGCCGGGTTGATGTTTCAGGTGACTGGCAAACGACCTACAACCCGGGCAGCGGCCGGTTGGAGATCGTTTGGGAACACCTCCCTTCAGCTCCCGTCGTCGAAGTCAGTGCAACGGTCAACACATCGGGAGTGGTAAAAGCCGGGTACATGATCGAGGCGGCCTTTTCGATCAACGGCCGTCAAAAGGCCATCAACACAAGCCACCTTTTGATTTCCGACAGTAAAAAACTTGCCGAGCTGCATACGACAGAACAAAAGACTGCTGCCGACGATAATAAGGCTAAAACCGACCGGATGTTTTCGAAAATCGACAGCCTGCTTTACCGGTGGGCCGATTCCGTAAGCGGAAATCAAAAACCGGCATCAGCCGATACGACCGACGAACAGATCAACTACAGGGTGCAAATACTGGCATCCAATAAAGTACTGCCCAACGTAAGGCGTCTGCTTGTTTCCATGGGCATCCGTCTTCCGATGAATGTCTATTACGATGGCGAATATTACAAATACACACTGGGGACTTTCATTTCGAGGGCAAAGGCTTCCGAATACATGAGATTCGTCAAAGGGCGGGGCTTTGCCGATGCTTTTGTGGTGGAATATACGGGAGATAAACCGATAAGTGACCGGTAAAAGCCTATCCTCAAACTGACGAGCTGCAATCAAAAACCAGCCTTATCCAAACGAAAAACACCTTCACTCCTAGCCCTTAGTTTCCGACTGCTTACCGTTCTTTAAGTTTTCCACCGCAATATTTGCAAAAAACAGCATCGTCGTCGTGGACTTCTTTATGACAAACGCTGCAAACCTTGTTGTTTTTCTTTTTTTGGTCGGTTCTGATCATTTCGGCCGAGATGATCCCGGTGGGAACGGCAATGATGGAATAGCCGAGTATCATGATCAGCGATGCCAGAAACTGCCCCGCAACCGTACTGGGAGTGATATCGCCAAAACCAACGGTAGTGAGTGTTACAATGGCCCAGTAAATGCCCCGCGGAATGCTTGTAAATCCGTTTTCGGGACCTTCGATCAGATACATCAGCGAACCCATGATGATCACCGTGGCGATGACCACCTCGAGAAACACAATGATCTTGTACTTGCTTTGCCTGAGCGACACCATCAATACTTCGGAGGCTTTCATAAAACGCGTCAGTTTGAGTATCCTGAAAACACGAAGTATCCTCAAAATCCTGATGATGATCAGATAATGACTGCCCGTGAGGAGCAAACTCATGTAACTCGGCAAAACGGAAAGCAGATCAATGATACCGTAAAAGGTGAAAATGTACTTCTCACGCTTGCGGCTGACAATGATACGAACGATATACTCCAAAGTAAAAATGATGGTAAAGATCCATTCCCCCGCCTGCAACCATTCCCCAATGGCATCGTTGACCCAGCGGACACTGTCGAGCATCACAACCAACACACTCAGAATGATCAATATCAGCAAAATGATATCGAAATTTTTTCCGGCCGGTGTGTCGGATTTAAAAATAATGGTGTACCATTTATCTTTCCACGCAGGAGACGATGTTTTGTTTGAACTCATATAATGATTCTTTGGCTACCAAAAGTATGAAATTTCGCCAAAACAAAAAACCCCGGGAAAAATTCCGGGGCTTCGTATTTGTTTGAAACGTCTTTTACGATCGTTTATAATGTATTGACAGGTACGGGATTTTCCATTCCCTTTTGCAATGCGGCTTCGTTCATGGGTATCAGTTTATGATAACGTTCGGGCAACGATTTTTTCAGCCCGCGCACCACATTTTCATATTTCACAATGGGTTTGATCTTGAGGTAGGCACCAAGTACGATCATATTGAAAATCTTGGCATTTCCCAGTTCGGACGCCAGCCGTGCTCCCTCAATTTTATAAATGTTGATATCGGTTCGTGTGGGATGATGAACAATGCCGTTGGGATCATAAAGCAAAAGTCCGCCGGGTTTCACGGTTTTTTCAAACTTATCCATCGACTGCTGGTTGAGTATGATGGCCGTATCATATTGATTCAACACGGGAGAGCTGATCCTTTCGTCGCTCACGATCACCGTAACATTGGCAGTCCCTCCCCGCATTTCGGGCCCGTAAGACGGCATCCAGCTCACTTCCTGATCCTGCATAATTCCCGAGTAGGCCAAAATTTTTCCCATCGACAATACGCCCTGTCCGCCAAAACCTGCAATGATTATTTCTTCAGTCATTTTACAATATTTTTAGTTAATTCTCATCGTATTAATCCGCAGGAGAAAAAAAATGATCTTTCTCTGCGCCATATTTTTCAGGATTTATTTTTTAACCAGTTCGCCATCCACCTTGATGTCTCCGAGCGGATAAAACGGGAACATATTTTCCTCCATCCATTCGTTGGCCTGTACCGGAGGCATTTTCCATCCCGAATTGCAATTGGAAACGATCTCCACAAAAGTCACTCCTTTGTTCTCTGCCTGAAGCTCGAAGGCCTTGCGAACGGCTCTTTTGGCTTTTCTTACCGCTGCCGGAGTGTGAACGGCCTGACGTGTGACATAATAAGTACCCGGAAGCTGGGCAACAAGTTCCGTAATTTTCAACGGATTTCCCATGGAATGCAAATCCCTTCCGAAGGGTGATGTGGATGTTTTCATGCCGGCCAGCGTAGTCGGTGCCATCTGACCGCCCGTCATGCCGTAGATCCCGTTGTTGATAAAGATGATGGTGATGTTCTCGCCCCTGTTGCAGGCGTGAATGGTTTCGGATGTTCCGATCGCGGCAAGGTCGCCGTCGCCCTGATAAGTAAAAACATACTTTTCGGGCATCACACGTTTGATACCTGTTGCCACGGCAGGAGCACGTCCGTGGGCAGCCTGCACCATGTCAATATTCATAAATTCGTAAGCCAGTACCGAACATCCCACCGGGGCGATGCCGATGGTTTGTTCCTGAATGCCTTTTTCATCCACCACTTCCATCGTAATGCGGTGCGCCGTTCCGTGGCCGCACCCCGGGCAGTACGACAGCACATTGTCCGTCATCAACTTGGTTTTGGTATAAACCAGGTTTTCCTTTTTAATGATATCTTTAATCGCTATATCCATAATTATTTTCCTCCGATAATTTTTTGTTCAAGGGCTTCGAGCACTTCGTCGGGCGAGTGGATCACACCGCCGTATCGTCCGAAATGTTCAACGGGAATGTCGCTGCATCCAACCGCCAGCCTCACATCTTCCACCATTTGTCCGGCACTCATTTCCACCGACAACACACCTTTCATTCTTGAAGCAAGTTCCGCCAGTGGTTTTTCGGGGAACGGGTAAAGGGTGATGGGCCTTAACAAGCCGACCTTTATGCCTTTTTCGCGTGCCAGCATGATGGTTTTTTGAGCGATCCTGGCGCTTGAGCCGTAGGCCACAATCAGGTATTCGGCATCGTCGGTATCAAAAGTTTCGTACCTCACCTCTTCTTTTTCCATCTGCCGGTACTTGGCCTGCAGGTGATGGTTGTGTTTTTCCTGTTTATGCGGGTCAAGGTCGAGCGAAGTGATGATGTTGCGTTCGCGCGATTCGGGTTTCCCGATGGTAGCCCACGAACCGTGCATGGCCTTGATCTCGTCTGCCGACCAGCGTGGTTTCTGGTCTTTCAGCTCTACCTTTTCCATCATCTGTCCGATCATCCCGTCGGATAAGATCATCACGGGATTGCGGTATTTAAAAGCAATTTCGAAGCCCAGTTCAATAAAGTCGGCCATCTCCTGCACCGACGAAGGGGCAAGTGTAAACAGCCGGTAATCACCGTGTCCGCCTCCTTTCACCGTCTGGAAATAATCGGCCTGCGAGGGCTGGATCGTCCCCAGACCGGGGCCGCCACGTACCACATTGGCAATGACGCAGGGAAGCTCGGCACCGGCAATATAGGAAATCCCTTCCTGATATAAACTGATTCCCGGACTTGATGATGAAGTAAATACTTTTCTGCCAACCGAAGCAGCACCGTAAACCATGTTGATGGCAGCCAGCTCGCTCTCGGCCTGCAAAACCACCATACCGGTACGTTCATGGGGCTTCTCCATCATCAGATATTCTATCACTTCGGACTGAGGCGTGATCGGGTAGCCGAAATAAGCATCCACACCTTCGCGAATCGCCGCTTCGGCAATGGCCTCGTTTCCTTTCATTAATTTTAATTCACCCATTTTTCTATGAAATTTTTTAATTTTTTTGTTAAGATGGTATTTTTATCCTGTAAACCGTAATCACACCGTCGGGACAAACAACGGCACAGTTTGTACAACCGGTGCAGGCTTCAGGACGTGCCATAAAAGAATAATGATACCCCTTGCCGTTTACTTCTTTGTTGAGTTCGATGACGTTGGAGGGACAAGCCGGGACACACACTCCGCAACCTTTGCACTTTTCAACATCAACAACTATAGCGCCTCTAACTTTAGCCATAAATATGATTTTTTAATATTTTTCTGCTTTTTTTTGAATGCACGAAAGTAAGGTTTTTTAAATAAATGATTGCCGAAATTAACTTATTTTTAAATATTTAAAAAACGCTATACCATTGCAATTTTCGTTATCTGACTAATACAGTGAAACTTATTTGTGATCCTGATGAAACTGCTTCAGCCGTTCTTCAAGGTCTTTGAACTGCGATCGCTGCACCAGCGACACACAAGCTCTTATTCCTTCATGCCGCTCGCTGCCGGTAATGTCCAGCGAGATCGCCGAGATACCGTAATACAAAAGCTTTTCGAGCAATTCGGCTCCCGAAAAACCCGGATAGGCAAATGTAAAGTAGAAACCGTCGGCAATGGGATCGTCTTCATCTTTATCGTAAACGATCTTGAAACCGTTGTCAAGGAACAGCTTTTTCATGATCTTTGCCTTTTCGCCGTACTCTTTCACCTGTTCAACAAAATTAAACCGTCCCTCGTTGGCTGCCTTGAGCATGGCAAGCAGGGCGTATTGTGCCGAATGCGGTGTCCCCGAGCTCAAGGAGTAGATGGACCCGAAAATCATGGCATAGCCCACGTTGTCGGACGAATAAAAACGCAACAGGTCGGGGGCGGAGGTCTCGAACAGCTTGTCGGAAATCACCATCGTACCCACGCGTTCGCCGGCATAGCTGAATACCTTGGAACTGGAGATGAGCATCACCCAGTTATCGGTATAATGCGCCACAGTAGGCTGATACGGCGGCTTTCCGGGAATTGAATAATCCTTGCGGAAATCCATCGCAAAATAGGCCAGGTCCTCGATGACGATGATATTGTATTTGGTGGCCAGTTCACCGATAATTTTCAACTCCTTTTCGGTAAAACAAATCCATGAAGGATTGTTGGGATTGGAGTACAACAAGCTGCAAAAACGTCCGGTTGAGAGATAGGATTCCAGCTTATCGCGCAGCTTGTCGCCACGGTAGTCATAAACATCAAACGATTCCCACTCCTGCCCCATCACTTTCAGTTGCTGCTTATGCACCGGAAATCCGGGATCGATGAACAAGGTGCCTTCCCTGTCTTTGTACATCCGGTTGAGTGTCAGAAATGCCGCATAGCTGCCCTGCATTGACCCTACGGTAGGCAAACAGCCTTCGGGGCTCACATCCACATTCAGAAAATTCTTGACAAACTTTGCGATCTCAGGTTTCAGTTCGGCAATGCCGTATATGTCGGGATAAATGGCGGCAACCCCTCTGTCGAGGGCGTCCTTTTGCGCCTGCACTCCGATGGCTGTGGGAGGCAATCCGGGGATCCCCATCTCCATCCTGACAAACTTTTTGCCTGTGTCCTGCTCGATCTGATCAACCAATTTTTTGATCTCGCGGATGGTTGCATTTCCGATACTCTTTAATTTGCTCTCTTTAATTTTTTGACTTACAATGTCATAATCAATGGGCGTATTCTTCATGTATTACCGTATTTTTTTAGTGTATAAAATGTAATGTTATTGCGCTAACAAAAATAGAAAAAATTTTATTCTTCACGACTTTTTATACTGGCAATTGATAAAATTACACCCAGGACAATTCCAAGCAAAGCGGCAACGAGTATTCTGTATTCTTCAGGCAATAAAAAATTAACCGTTTGTGCAGGTATCCAGAAAAAAGGAATGGTTTTTTTGATCACAAAACCCCATTGCACTTTCCAGTTCATTTCGCTGAGTATCTTGCCGAACCGTATGGGCCGGACCAGACTTTTTAATGTCCCTCCCCAGGAAATAATATGTGTATCGGAAATTTTATGAAAAGTCATAAATACGGGTGCAAAAAAGATGTTCATGGTAACACTCACGGTAAATGCAGCCAGCAACTGCAATCCCGAAAAGGTGGAGATAAAACTTTGGCTGAGGATGGCCGACGGCGGGTCAACCGGAAAGCGTATGCCCATTATCTGAAGCATCTGCGGGGCGCCTACCCCGAAAATGATAAAAGCCATCTTGATGCTCACACCGAGGATGCCCCAAACCACCGCACGCGGCACAACGCCAAATCCTTTTTCAAGATACACACCGTGCCTGATGCGGTGCCCCAGCAATTCGCCCAGTGTGGCCAACACGGCAAACTTCAGGAAACTGATCAAAAACGGGTGCCCGTGATTGACAGCTTTATAAAAACCGTACACATTATCCGAAATAAAAAACGGAGCAAAAAGCAACCCGATAAACAGCACAAAAAACAGATCCGATCGTTTCATCATTTTTAATTCTTATTTTGACGTGCAAACATATTGTATTAATTCGAATTACAAAGTGTTTTTTTCTTTGCGCTAAAATCATTTTATGCACTTTGCGTTATCAATTAGAAATTGTCAGATGTTCAACGGGAATTTTATGAAAATTAAAACACTCCACATTAACGGGCTGATTTTTATTATTACGGGTCTGATGTTGTTGCCCGGCATGCAGGCATGCCAAAAAGATGATACGGAAGATTTTGTTGACGACGCAAAAATTGTGGCCGAATGTATCAGAACGGAAGATTACATGACCGATCTTTTCGGATTGTTGCACAGCAGCATTTTCGACACTACATTGACAAATCACGATACGGCATTTGTAGAAAATATTTTCGTCACCCGTCAGTTTGACACCATTACCGGCCGGACAACTTTTACCTACGATTTCGAATCTCCGATGCAACCCGATGTGGTCAGGCAGGTTTACGGCGGCAAGGTAACGGCAACATTATTTGAGCCGTTTGAGAATCCGGATGCGCTCATGCAGGCCTCTTTCTTCGAATACACTGTGCACGACTACCTGTTGCAGGGTTATATCAAATACCGGAACACGGGGGAAGTGGTCAACGGCCAGAAAAAATATACGCTGGTCTATTCGGCCGATTTAATTTGGAATGAAAAAAAATTATTGACTTTTTTTCCCTACAGAACACTTTACTGGACATCCGGATTTGACACTCCGGAAGATGTTCAGGATGACGAATTCATTTTCCCCGAAGGAACTGAAACCGACTATTTCATTCCGGACAACGGCCAGCAAGAAACCGTTGTAACCATTGAGTTTACGGAAAACTGGAGCCTTGGGATTTCGTGTTTCCGGTATTACCAAAACGGTAAATTCGACGCCTTCATGGAGCGGAATGAACAGCCGGTTGAATTGAACGGAGATTTTATTGATGCCGACCTCGACAATTGTGCCGATAAAGTGATGATTAAAAATTCTGACAACAGTTTAGGATATCCGTATTATCTTTGAAGTAGATTTTTGTATTTTTACAAAAAAAAATATCTGCTTTATGAACAAACGGAAAAAACACCATTTAATCCGCCAGATTCGAACAATCATCTTAATATTTCTGCTTTCAACCGTTTTTGTTTCATGCGATAAATTCAAGGATGATTTCGATCCCGACAAGGTAGTGGTTCCTGACTGGAATCCGGAATTTGCAGTGCCGCTGATCAATTCCACTTTTACCATCACCGATTTTTTCGGCGATTCAAACGTTTACATCAAAACAAATCCCGATCATTCGTTAAGTTTTATTTACGGGGTTGATGACCTGTCGTCGCCAACGGCCGAAGAGGTGATGAACATTCCGGATCAGAATTTCAATTTTATGCAGCAATACGATGTTCCGTCGCTTCCTCCCGGGGTTCTCGACACGTTGAATTTAGACTTCGAATTTCCGTTCCTCACCGACACGACCGGACAGCGTCTGGACAGCATCTTTCTAAAGAGCGGAGAACTGTACATCCACGGAACGACCAACCTCAACCGTGACACAGTCTCGCTGCGGGTCACCGTTGCCAACATGATTGACAAAGAAACCGGAGTGCCTCTCTTGTTTGAGTTTCCGTTGAACAACCCGGACCAACAGGAATGGGTTGAGTTTGAGCAACAGATCGACATGACCAAATATTACATGGCTTTCAACAACATCGGAACAACGGCTGATAACACGTTTGTGTTTTTGATTGAAATTGTTATCCACGGTGATGAAAATCCGGATCTGTCGCCCTACGACCTGAATATTGACGGATACATTAAAAATATCGGGTTCGAACGTTTTTTCGGTTACATGGGGCAATACGATTTCACCATGAATGATTCACTGGACATCAACCTTTTCGACAAAACCATCAGCGGCGGAATACAGGTTGGGCCCGGAGCCATCAGCCTTTCGATGGATATTGGCAATTCTCTTGGACTTCCCGTAATGATAGCCGCCAACGAACTTTACGTAACTTCCGAATCAACACCACCCTACCACGTTGACATCAATCTGTTCGGAGCGGGTGTCCCGAATATTTTCACCATCAATGCCCCTGATATTTCACACATTGGCGAAAGTGCCGAAACCAATCTGAATTTTGTAAACACCAACCTCGACGAAGCTTTCAACATCTCTCCAAACAAACTCTATTTCGACCTGATTGCCGTTTCAAATCCGCAGGGAGATACCACCGTGGAAAATTTTGTGCTTGACACCAGCCTCATTACCCTTGACATGAATCTCGAAGTGAAACTGTTTGCGTCAATTTCAGATTTTGTGGTGGAAGATACGGTGGATTTCGACCTGGACCAGAATGTGGACGAGATAAACAACCTGCTTATTCGTCTCAATACCATCAACAGATTTCCATTGGCAGCTTCCATCCAAGTCTATTTTACCGATGCCGACTACCAGGTGCTCGATTCGTTGATCGTTCAACAGGACAACATGATCGTAGAAGGCGCCCCCATTGGCGGCCCGCCCGAATACAGGGTCACCGATTCAACATGGAAGATGACGGATTTCAATTTACCGAAACAAAAGATACAAAACATTCTCACGGCAGAAAAACTCCTGCTGCGTGCCAGCTTATCAACAACCGACGGACAGTTGTGTATCATATACGATGATTATTCCATAACCATCAAGATCGGAACAATTGTAGGCGTTAATATCACCAGTAACTAACGGGAGGAAGAAAAATGAAAATCATCAGACACAACAACTCAAAAAAATATTTGATCATCCTTTTCACCCTTGCCCTGACCTCTTTTTCAGCCTACGGCCAGTTGGAAAGGTCGTTGTTTTATCTTCCCATTCTTCCCAATGCCCGAACGGTAAATCCCGCTATTATTCCGTCCTACAAATTATACGTCGGCATTCCCTTTGTTTCTTCCGTAAAAACCGGTTTTGACAATAACTTCAAACATGAGGATCTTTTTATCAAAAAGGGGGACTCGCTCTACCTCGACAGGGATCATATTTTGAATCGCATCGACGATGAGACAAAAGGGAACATCAACCTGATGGATGAGGTATTTGCCGTCGGTTTTAAACTGAAAAAAAATTATTTCCATTTCAGGATCGCCGAAATGATGAACACTAATTTTTCCATCGGCAAAGAATTTTTCAGATTTGTGCTGTACGGCAACGGAAGTGATCATTACCTCGGGAATACGGTTACTTTTGATAAAAACTCCTTTAATCTCACTTACTACCGCGAGTATTCGCTGGGCTATACGCGACAGATTACGGATAAACTCAATCTTGGCGTAAACCTAAAATATTTACAGGGCATTGCAAACATCAGCACCGAAGACATGGAAGCAAGCCTTTACACCGACCCGAACGATTTTACATTAAGTGCACAAACAAATATCCGCATCAACACTTCCATCCCATGGAAAAAGGGCAGCGGATTTCAGCCGGCAGATGTGTTCACCGTCACGGGCAACAGCGGTTTTGCCTTTGACATTGGTGGCCAGTACCTGCTTAACAACAAATGGTCGTTTTCGGCCAGTGTGCTTGATCTCGGCAACATCAAATGGAACAATAATCTGAAAAATTTCAAAACGAAAGACCCCGACAAAATGGTATCGTTCAGCGGATTCGACCTGGACGATTTTCTTGAGGACGGCGGCCTGGACCGTGACCACATCAATGATGTGCTGGACTCTTTGTCGAACGAACTGGGAATTGTTGAAACGGAAGAATCGTACAACACCAAAATCCCCACATCAATCACTGCAAACGCCAATTACAACCTCGGCACCAACAACCGGTTTTCGGGCGTTTTCGGCATACAGTTTCTGGAAGACTGGTCATGGCCCACTTTTTCGCTGGCTTATACGCGGTATTTTACCAGGGATGTCAACATGATGTTATCCTATACCGTTACGCCGAACAGCTTTTTCAACCTCGGCGGAGGATTTGCCGCCAACATCGGCCCCGCACAGTTTTACCTGGTCGCTGAAAACTTCATGGCTTCGTTTGCATTATCAAAAGCCGAACTTTTACAGATCAGGTTCGGGATCAACCTGGTCTTCGGCAAAACGTGGAAAAAAGAGAAAAAGAAGAAAAAAGGAGAAGAAAAACCCGTTGACGAAAATAATAGCTAAAGATTTTTTTCCTCCTAACTTATTCAAATTCTTTAAACTGTAAAATCCGGATACAGATTTATTTTGCAGAACCGAAAATTATTCGTATCTTCCCACCTTGAAATCAATCAAATTAAAAGGAGGTAGTTATGCAGACTTACATTTTGTTCACAAAATTGTCAACCGATCTTTCGTATGAAATGAAAAACCGTGAGCGTCAGGGCCGCAACTGGCTCGAACAGGTCAGGGAAAAATGCCCCGATGTTAAATTTCTGGCACATTATGCCATTTTGGGAGAATACGATTTTATTGACATTTACGAAGCTCCCGATCCGGAAACGGCAGCAAAAGTATCGCTGATCAGTCAGGCCAACGGTGCATTGCACGCCACAAGCATGCTGGCCATTCCGTACAAACGTTTTCTTGAACTTGTTGAAGGAATGTAGAACCGATAAAACGTAAATGATATGCCACTGTTAAAGATACAATCCAGTAAGAAAATCGAATCCCCGCAGGATATTCTGAAAAAAGTCACCACATTGTTGTCCGACCTGCTGGGGAAGCCGGAACGTTATATCATGGTTTCGTTGGAAAACAATCCCGACATGCTCTTTGGCGGTACGGACGAACCGTTGATGTATGTTGAGCTGAAAAGCATCGGTCTGCCGCAAAACAAAACCAGGGAACTATCAGCAGCACTTTCGGAGTTTCTACATAAGGAAACGGGTGTAACGCCCGACAGGATCTACATCGAATTTTCGGATGCCGAACGTGCCATGTGGGGCTGGAACGGCAGTACTTTCGGATAAGAAAATCCGCAAACGGCATAATTTCCGGAACGGTGAACCGGAATTTTTCTTCTTAGAAAAAACTTCCGGTGTCACACCATGCTATCCCGGAAGCAATAATTCGACCTGCAGACGCGACTGCCATCTACCCCAGTCGTCTTGTTGCATGGCCGTATTATAATAAAAGTGTGCGCTCATGTTGAGGGCTGTTTTTCCAATTTTGAAAAGTTTTCCCACACCCGCTCCCAAAGGGATCATCCATTGATTCTCCGTGGCATGCCAGTTGGCCTGCCATTGCGGTTCCGACACAAGGTACCAGCCTGCCGTAAAATTGTAATTGATGATGGGCTGCAAAAACATTTTATTTTCCGTCCGGAAAACATCAAAAGTCCAGATGTTGTTGACCAAAAATCCGTAAACCCAGTGCGCATTGGTCACCGTCATTGCCAGCGAAAGGCCCATTCCGAACAGTCCGCTTCCAACCTGATTATTTGTTGTGGTGGGGAACTGAAATACCGGCCCAAGCCCCCAACTGACCGGTGATTCCGATTTTGAAGCAAAAAATACCGTCAGGTTCATATCTCCCATTCCTTTAGCATTCACATCACCCGCATCCGGTGTTGAAATAAACGGAATGATCAACCTGCTGATGAGGTTAAATTTGCTAAATCCCAACGGAACAACCGGCTGAAAGTTTAAAATGTTCTGAGTGCTGTTATTGGCTCCGATCCTGAATGTTGTATTGTCCTGCAGCGGGAATCTGTATGCGTTTGCCAAAGGGTTTTGAGCGCTTATCGCCCAATCCGTTGCGGTGGGGGCATCCTGCGCCCGGCCT
>JAOZMX010000021.1 GCA_029934065.1 Bacteroidales bacterium | reverse complement strand
CAAAATCCGTACCGGAAAATAATGAGATGTAAAGGTCTTTTTGTTTCCTTGTATTTTCAATCAGAATCTTATGATTTGTTTTACTTTCCTGGTTCTATTTTTTAATGTCAGAATGCTGTAAGGTAGTAATGCTGCAAGGTGTGAATGCTGTAAGGTAGTAATGCTGTAAGGTAGCAATGCTGTAAGGTAGCAATGCTGTAATGTTTTAATGTTTAAATGTTTTAAATGTTTAATAATTAATTCTTTTTAATTCTTTCATATCGTTCTCCTTCCATTCTCGCATTACCACTTCCTTCCTTGCCACATTGCTACCTTCCTTCCTTACCGCATTGCTACCTTCCTTCCTTGTCACATTCCTACCTTCTTTCCTTACCGCATTGCTACCTTCCTACCTTGTCGCATTGCTACCTTCTTTCCTTACAACATTACTACCTTCATACCTTATCGCATTGCTACCTTCCTACCTTATCGCATTCCTACCTTCCTACCTTGCCGCATTCCTACCTTCCTACCTTGCCGCATTCCCACCTTCCTTCCTTACCGCATTGCTTCACCGTTTCGCGACCCCTCTTCTTTCACCAAAAGCCAAAGCAGGGCCGATACGGCCAGAGCTATCCCACTGATGATGTAGATGATGGATTTGTTGTGTGCCGACTGGATATAACTTCCGAGCACAAAGCTGGAAACCAGTTGCGGCAACACCACAGACAGGTTGAAAATGCCCATGAAAAAGCCCATCCGTTTTTTATTGACCTTTTCGGTCATGATGGCAAAGGGCAAGCTGACTACCGCAGCCCAACCGATGCTCAACAACACAAAAATCACGTACATCATCACAGTACTTTTGACAAAATAGGCAATTATGAAATAGCCCACCGCCATGGATGCAACTGCTAAAAAATGGGTCTTCACCCTGCCGAATTTCTTTGACATGGGTTCGAGCAAAACAATGGGAAAAACCGAACCTGCAGCATTGAGGATAAAAAACGACCAGCCGATGATACTGCCGAGATAAGCGTGATCGTCGGCCGTAAAACGTTGTTCAAGAAATGCAAAAGAATAGATGAACATGGTCTGAATACCCAGCCATGAAAAAGCATGGGCAAAATAGATTCTGAACAACTGGTTCCAGTCGGTTCGTGTGGATTTTACATCCGCATCATCTTTTTCAACATTGACCAGTTCCCGCGGCTCTTCGATAAAGAACATGGGCACCACCGAAAAGAGAAACACAACAGCTACGCCAACATAGATCAGCGTGAAATTTCCAAGCAGCGCACTGATGAGGTAAGCACCTGCACCGAAGAAGTTGGAAATGGCCTGCATCCACGTGTAACCTTTGGTCCGGGGCAGCCCGTCGGGAGTAACGTCGGCAATGATGGCCCGGGTGGGGTTGAAACTGATGTTGATGGAAAGATCGAGTGTCAAGGCAACGGTAATTGCAACAGCCATGATGCTTCCGATACCGAGGGCATGATCAATCAATCCGATGTTGGGCAATGCAAAAATAGAAAGTGCAGCGAGCAAGCCGCCAATAAAAATGAAGGGCCGGCGACGTCCGCCCCAGAACCACACTCCATCGCTGATCAGCCCCACGATAGGCTGGCCGATGATCCCGGCAATGGGACCGGCAGCCCACACAATGCCGATCTCGTGGATATCCAGATTGTATTGTGTGCGGAGTATCCAGCTCAATACGGCAATCTGAACGGAGAGGCCGAAACCCATGGCCGTAGCCGGAAGCCCCAGCAAAACATAGAAGGAATTAGACAGTTTTTTCTGAAAAGTAAGCATAGTCAAAATTTTATTGAATAATGATCTTAATGGTCCGGCCGTCGTCAGTTCTTAAAAACCAAAGACCTGCCCCTGAAACGGGAATGTTCAGCCTGTCCGACGATCGAAACTCCAGCACTTTTTGTCCTGTGGCGGAAAAAAGTGTTCCTGTAATCTTTTGATTGAAAAATACCGTGTTACCGTCAAGGGGATTGGGATATGCGATCAATGGTTCCTGAAAGCCTTCACCTTGTTCGACATTGCTCAAAGTATTGCTGATCCCCGGAGTGGGGTGCGGATAAAATATCCAGTTTTCGCCGGCATCGGGATCTCGTCCTTCCGAGACATCTTCGGTTTGCGGCCCGAAACCGTATGCATCAATAATGGCAAAGCCCGTACTTTCACCATCACAGACTGCGATCTCTTCCCCGGCGGATGAAAGCTTGAAAGTAGCATGAAAATCACCCTGCTCGGGATCGTTATCGGCCCACACCAGCAAAAACTCACCGGGTTGAATGGTGTAATCCGGAAAGCGCCATTTGCCGGGATCGTCAAGATCATCCGTCAGGTATTTATCTCCCAGCCAAACCGCAACGGTGTCGTCATTAAACAACTCGATCCAGTCGTCATACTCACCGTATTCATCAGCGACGACCGTCGTATTTTTAGCCATAAACTCGTTGATAAACAACCGGTACTGTTCCGCCTCACTGATCTGCACTTCCACAGGCTCACAGGGTGCAAGGGTGGCTTTTCCCGTCACATCCTCTGCAACAATAAAATAGGAAAGCGACAAGGGCGTATTGAACGGCCCGAGCATCACCCCGAAAATGTTGTCGTTCGCCGCATCGTCGGCATGCTCTCCGTCGTCATACATCGCAGCGATCTGAAAAGCACCTCCGTCAATTGAATACTTTGCACCGACCGTTACACCATCATCATTGTCTTCCACAAAAGCACGAATGGTCAACTGCCCCCCCGGCCCCGGATGGTTGTTGCCGATGTATTTGACCACCGGAGCAATGTCGGTGAGTTGAATTTGATTGTTCAGCGAAGCGATGCGTTCCTGTGTAAAATCCTTTAATCCGAAAGGAACATGCCCGCCGATACCCGTTTCCCACGATTGCAGAAAATCATTGACGGTAAAACCGTAATCAAGCGGATAGTAGGGGTCGTTTTGCAGGTAGGGATAAATCTTTTCTTTGATGTCGTCGAGGTAACCGAAAAAAGTATCCGGGGGCATCAGCTCTGTTGCCACCAAACTTAAATACCACGAATACAAATCCTTGAACTCATCAACCTGCAAGAGACGATCGAAAAGAGGACGCTCCTCACCCGCCCCGGGCGACCATTCGTACACATTCCTTTCCGCCCAGTTGATACCGAACCAGTCGATGCCGAACGTATTGTCGAGGTCATAGGGAATGTATTCAAACTTACCGCTTTCGGTATTGTGATAAAGATAGAAATTATTCTTGTTGAAAATGTATCCGTCCCAGTTGGAAGTCATCACATCCACGGCCATGATCTTCAGGTAATCCTCCACATTAAAAACGGGCTGAAGGGCACATTTAAGCTCATCAACAGGCGTATTGTTCAAAACATCAATAAAGTGTGCCAGATCGGAATAGTCGTCCTGTTGCTTGTTGGTTTTCAAGGCATACACCCTGCGGTCACCCTGCTGGATTTTGTAAAGGTCGGGGTCTGTGCCGAGGTAATCCAGATCAGCCGGCCATAAACATTTGTACAGGTTGCCGTCCTGATTTCCGAAGCGCGAATCCACAAACTCCTCGTCAATATGTTCCACATTCACATAAAGCCCGTAATACTCCTGATTGATGAACACACGGACATGATTCGACCGCGGCGCCGGAATATCGAAAGCCCGCAGCAAATCCCAGCAAACCTTCGACCGCGATACCACCGGATCGTTGTGTTCGCCGTTGAGGTTCATTTTTTCGAGGCCGTAAAATTTTCTTCCGCTCACAAAAGTATTAAACGACACTTTGAAGGACTTTTTTGCCGCCACGCGTGAGGTGTTTCCCCTGAGCCGGAAGCCGACATTTTCAACCGTATCGTTAACGGTTCCGTTACTGAAAACAAAAACCGCGTGAAATTCAGTGTTGCTCCACGGGTTGTCATAAATCCACTCTAAAGTGTCGGGATTGATAATAATGTCAACGCGTGCCACCACATCATCCCTGAAAACCTCTCCCGCATCGGGAAAATTGGGCTGTGCTACCAAATGAACCCCGCCGAAGAACAATATCAGCAGCAAAAGGAACCTGGTCAATGATTTTGGTTTGTTATGTTTCAAATGGGTTGAGTGTTTTGGGTTTTGGGTTCTGCGTTCCGGTTCTGATGTTTTATGGTTATTTGTCAAATCCAAAATCTGCAATCGTTAATCTTAATTCATCACTTTTTTAGTTCAAGCACCATCGGCGTTTCAGGGAAAATTTTCATTTTGCTCAGTTCGTACATTTTGTTGGTCAGGATGTTTTTACCGTACCTGAAGCCTTCCAGCATCTCGCTGTACCTTTCCCGATCAAAATAATTGGGCTTTTCAGCACTGTTGAGCACCACCATCACCGTATCATTGTCGTCGTACCTGAAATAGACATACAAACCGTCCACAGGCAAAAAATGCTTAAGTTTTCCATGGTGCATCACCGGTTTATTCTTCCGCCAGTTGGCAAGTCGTGTCATAAAATTCAGTGCTTTTTTCTGGTCGAAAGTCAGCCCGTTACCGGTAAAAGCATTCACGGTATCGCCCTGCCATCCGCCGGGAAAATCCTTGCGCAATTTTCCATGCCCCTGGCCTTCGTCTCCGGCCATCAATATTTCGGTGCCATAATAGATTTGCGGAACCCCGCGCGTGGTCATCACCAGTGTGATGGCCATCCTCAAACGGTTGAGGCTCTCGCCCACTTTGGTAAAGATGCGGCTGCCATCGTGATTATCGGCAAAAACAACGATATTTTCGGGATGGGTGTACAGGTAATCCTGCGACAAGACATCATAAAACCTGATGACTCCCGTTGACCATCCGTCCCCCTCGGTAAAGGCCCTGCCGAGGGCATCGTAAAGCGGAAAATCGAAAACATAAGGAAGATGCGACTGATAGCTGTCGTAAACATGCTCGTCGGCCTGCCATACAGCCACCTGCGAAGGGTAGTTCAGCCATGCCTCGCCCACCATCGAAAAACCGGGATATTCCTCAAGCACACGCCTGGCCCATTCGGCCATGGAATCCTCGTAAGGATAAGGATAGGTATCCATCCTGATACCGTCCAGACCGGCGTATTCGATCCACCAGATACTATTTTGGATAAGATAGGTCATCAGATAAGGATTATGCTGGTTCAGATCGGGCATATGCGTATCGAACCATCCCTGCTGAAAGATCTTCTTATCGTACTCGGAGGCGTAAGGGTCGAAAATTGTGGAACCCCTGTAGTTGGTTTTGGTAAATTCCGGAAACTGATGGATCCAGTCTTCCGACGGCAGGTCTTTGATCCACCAGTGGTTGCTGCCGCAATGGTTGAATATCATATCCATGATCAGTTTCAACCCTTTCTGGTGCATCTCATCGGCCAGTGCTTTGTATTCTTCGTTGCTGCCCATGCGCGGGTCCACTTTGTAAAAATCGGTAATGGCATAACCGTGATAAGAATATGCCGGCATGTTGTTTTCGAGTACGGGATTGAGCCACACGGCCGTGAACCCGAGTTCCTTGATGTAGTCCAGATGTTGGGCCACACCGGCAATATCGCCGCCGTGTCGTCCGTCGGGTAACGAGCGGTCTGCCTTTTCGAGCATGCCCTCCACAGCATCATTGTCCGGATCGCCATTGACAAAGCGATCGGGAAAGATCAGGTAAATGGCATCGCTTTGGTCAAACCCTTTTCGCTCCGCCGATCCATCCGCCCTCGCCATGAGCTGATAATCCCAGCTTGCTTTCACCTCCTTATCTTTCAGAAAATTGATGGTAAAAGTACCCGGCTTGGCCTTTTTGTCAATCTTCAAATCAATAAAAAGATAATTGGGATTGGACAATGTTGCCGTTCTCACGATTTTCACACCTTTGTAGCGGATCTCGGGTACGGTGGTTGCAACGGCATCCCCGTAAACCAATAGCTGAAGGTCGGGATTGTGCATTCCCGTCCACCAAAAGGGAGGCTCTACCCGTTTGACACCGGTATTCTGTGCAAACGACGATAAAGTTGCACTTATCAAAATCACTAAACCGATTACTCTCAAATTCAATAATTTCATAATTTTTTTTCTTCGTATCATCAATAAAATCAAGTCTTTTTTTTCAGGCAACAAAACTACGTTTTTTTTGCATTTACGGTCTTCCGGTCAATATGGGAAACTGCAAATACCGGGAAGCGGCTATTTAGAAATAAAATAAATTTCGGGAAGAAATTTTTAAACCGTTCGCTTTTGTGGACAAAGTATTTATTTTGCCATGCAAATCAGCAAATGGAATTTTATTACAAAAAATGAAACCGTCGCACAGATTATTGGTTTATATCCTCTATTTCAAAAGGAAATATTTTAATAATCGTCAGTTTATGATGATATTGAGTGTCATCATCGGCTTTCTCAGCGGTATTGGTGCGGTGATCATCAAAAATGCGGTGCATTTGATCAAAGACTGGCTGACTTCGGGATTTAACGTAGAGTTCGACAACATCCTTTTTATTTTTTACCCCATTATCGGCATCATTCTAACGGTAGTTTTCATCAAATTTATATTGAGACAATATGTCGGCGACGGGGTTCCTTCGGTTTTATATGCCATCTCCAAGACCAAAGGCATCATGAAGCTGCACAATGTTTATTCGTCGTTGATCTCCAGTTCGCTGACGGTGGGATTCGGAGGATCGGTAGGACTTGAAGGCCCGACGGTGGCTACGGGTGCTGCCATCGGGAGCAACCTCAGCAAATATTTTCACCTCACTTACAAACAGACCATCACGTTGCTGGCGGTGGCCAGTGCGGGAGCCATGTCGGCCATTTTCAAATCACCCATCGCCGCCATTGTTTTTGCCGTGGAGGTCATCATGCTCGACCTTACCGTTGCTTCGCTGATCCCTCTGCTGCTGGCTTCCGTTACCGGTGCGCTGACCTCTTATTTTTTCCTCGGCATGGATGTGCTTTATCCTTTCGAAATCGCCGAGCAGTTCAAAATGAAAGACATCAGTTATTATATTTTGCTGGGGGTGGTTACCGGATTTGTGAGTTTATATTTCACCAGGATATATATGTATTTCCAGAACTTCTTTTCGGGCATCAGCAAATGGTATGTCAGGCTGGTGATCGGAAGTACATTGCTGGGGGTGCTGATCTTTTTGTTTCCTTCTCTTTTCGGTGAAGGTTACGACGCCACCAACTCCTGCCTGCACGGAAAGACCACCACACTTTTCGACAACAGTTTGTTTTATGCCTTTAAGGACAATATCACTGCCGTGTTTGTGCTGATGATCGCAATCATTCTCCTCAAGGTGGTAGCCACATCGCTGACCTTTGGTGCGGGAGGCATCGGCGGAATTTTTGCACCCACGCTGTTCACCGGTGCACATGTGGGATTGCTGGTTGCACTGGTGATCAACTTTACGGGGCTGGGCACCATTTCCGAGACCAATTTTGCCCTCGTGGGCATGGGAGGGCTCATCGCCGGAGTAATACAGGCACCGTTGACGGCCATTTTTCTCATCGCCGAGATCACCGAAGGCTATGAGCTTTTCATGCCGCTGATGATCACAGCGGTCATCTCATTTATTACCATGCGGATATTCGAATCCAACTCTGTTTACACCATCCAGCTTGCCAAACGCGGCGAATTGCTCACGCATCATCAGGACAAGAACGTATTGGCCATGCTCGATCTGAACAGGCTCATCGAAACTAATTTTAAAACCGTGGACATCAATGCATCTCTCGGTGAACTGGTGAAAGTGATCGAGAACTCCAACAGGAACATCTTTCCGGTGGTGGACAAAGAAGGCAACTTTTACGGTCACGTGGTGCTTGATCAGGTCCGGCACAAAATGTTCCGCCCCGAAATTTACAATACCGAAAGGGTTAAAGACCTGATGATCGTCCCCGACATCACTGTATCACCGGGAGATAATGTCGAGGAAATCGCGCAAAAGTTCCATGAAAGCGGAAAATATAATCTGCCGGTCATTGAAAATGGAAAATACAAGGGTTATATTTCCAAAGCCAATCTTTTTGGTGCATACCGCGACAAGCTGAGGGAAGTGTCGGAATATTAAGATCTCCCGATCCGGATAATTTCCACGAAAAAAACCCATTTCAATATTTTTTGTTAATCTTGCGCTTTAATTCATAAAAACAGGATGAAACAAAAAGTTCTATTTATCGGTGCGGGCGCCATTGCAACAGCAATGGGCAATGTCCTTGCAAAAAAGAGAGATTTGGAAGTTACCTTACTGACCATTGAAGAAGATGTTGCCGAAACGATCACCAAAAACCATGTAAACAATAAATATTTTCCGAAACTCGGGCTTGAGCATCATTTGGGTTGTTCCACCGATTTTTCAATGCTTGAGATGGAGGCTATTGTGTTCATTGCCATTCCGTCGGTGGTTACGGTTGACTTTCTGGAACAAAAACATATTCATTCTGCATCTGTTGTGGTAAACCTGGCCAAAGGCTTCGGCAACGAACGCCGTACCATTGTAGAATGTATCAGGGAACGGATTTCCAATCCCGTGGTAACCATGAAAGGGCCCTCCTTTGCCCGCGAGATCATCAACAACCAGCCGACGGCTTTTACCATTGGCACTGAAAGCGACGAGCTTTTTCAGCGGCTGGACAACTTGTTCTCCGGCACCACCATCTACCTTGATCATTCATCCGATGTACGCGGGGTGGAGATGCTGAGCATCCTCAAAAACATCTATGCCATTGCAGTGGGTGTAGTGGATGCCCAGTTTGAATCGCCCAACCTGAAATTCCTGGTGTTTACCAAAGCTTTCAAAGAGATGCGCAGCTTGCTGTTGCTCTTCGGAGGAAGCAAAAAAACGCTTTTCAACTTTTGCGGTATCGGCGACTTTGCCCTCACGGCGCTCAACGACCTCAGCCGCAACCGTACACTGGGATTGCTGATCGGCAAAGGCTTTTTCACAGATTATATTTCCGAAAAAGTAGTACTCGAAGGCCGCATTGCCGTAAACATTTTTTATGAAGAACTGAAAAGCCGGGACATTGACCCCACAAAATACCCTATCTTCAACGAACTTTATAAAGTCTTCAATACGGAATACGACATTTCGGAGTTTGTTGGAAATTTGTTAAAATAATCAACCGTAAACAGAAGAAATTGGGAGTCATTCAAAAACAAAGCATTTCGGGAGCCATCTGGTCGTACATCGGCGTGGGACTGGGTTTTATCATCACCGTGTTCCTCTTTGCTCATCTGCTGACTACCGAAGAGATCGGCCTGTTGCGGGTGCTGGTATCCTACTCCACGATAATTTCGATGTTTGCCAGCCTGGGAATAAATACCGTTACAGTCAGGCTGTTTCCCTATTTCAGGGATGATAAGCAGAAACATCACGGATACCTTGGAATTGTGCTTATGGTGTCGGCCGTCGGCTTTTTAATTGCCATTCTGGGTTACGCTTTGTTCCGCCCGCTGATCATCGAAAATGCACAGGAAAAATCGGCGCTTTTCATTCCCTATTTCTGGATGGTGGTACCGCTTACTTTTTTTACGGTTCTTTTTTCGGCACTCGACAACTATTTCAGGGTGCTGTTCAATGCCGTTAAGGGGATCATTCATAAGGAAGTTGTTCAACGGCTGCTTACCATTGCCGCCGTAATGCTTTTTTACTTCGGATGGATCGATTTCAGCACTTTAGTCTGGTTGTACGTTTTGGCATATATCTCTCCGGCACTGTTTTTATTGACATCACTTATCCGTAGTCATCAGTTCCACATCCGTCCCGATTTTAAGTTTATCAGTCCCGCCCTTAAAAAGGAAATGATCAATGTGGCCATATTCGGAGTATTGGCAGGATTTTCCAATGTTCTGGTGCAAAGCATTGACATTATCATGGTCAACGATTATATGGGGTTGAGTTTTACGGGGGTTTACACGATCAGTTTTTTCTTCGGCGCACTGATACTGATCCCCATGCGTACCATGGGAAAGATCGGCTCGGTGGTGATTGCCGATGCATGGAAAAGAAACGACCGGAAAATGATTTCGGATATTTACCGTAAAAGCAGCCTTAGCCTGAGCATCATCGGCATCCTGCTGTTTATCGGCATCTGGGGTAACATCGAAAATGTTTTCCATCTTGTGGGAGATGAATACCGCCCCGGAAAATACGTCATCTTTTTCATCGCTTTGGCCAACCTGACAGATATCATCATGGGCCTCAGCTCTCACATCATCGTCAATTCGAAATACTTCAGATGGCAAACTTACCTGATCGCAATCCTTGCCGTGATCGTCGTTATCTCAAATTTTCTGCTGATCCCGGTATTCGGTATTACCGGAGCGGCTCTGGCTTCATTTGTTTCCAAATTTATCTTCAACGGAATGAAATTCGTTTTTATCTATCGAAGATTCGGGTTTCAGCCGTTCATCCCCAAACATCTGCTACTGCTCGCCATCGGGGCAGCAGCATGGTACATCAGCACTTTTATTCCGCCGTTTTCAAATTTCGTGGTTGATATCATCATCAGAAGCACCGTTATCACCATCCTTTTCATGGTTCCCGTTTATCTTTTCAGGATATCCGATGATGTGAACGATCGGATTAACGACACGTTTGCCTTTATCTTAAACGGCTTTAAAGGTAAAAAGTGATCATAAATCCGGATGATTGAACAGCTTGCCAAACATATCCCTGCTCTTGCAGTGTTTACCAAAGTTTTAAAGTTAAAGCAAAGATTACTATTCCCTGATATTATTCAACACCATCATTGTCCGAATTCGGGTAAACATAATCATATGAGGTACAGCTTTGAAAAGGGCAAAAAAGCCAAAGCAAAAGGAAAATCCCCATCGTGAGAAAATCCACTGGACATTTTACAGACAGGGGTTAATTTTGAGTTTGGCAAGGAAATGCGTAATTTTGCCACATGGAAATCAGAACCGATTTATACTTTGGCGATTGTAAAGAAGAACTCAAAAAGATACCGGATGATTCGGTGGATTTGATTTTCACTTCACCACCATACGCCGACCAGCGTAAGAATACTTACGGAGGCATTCCGCCAAAAGAATATGTCAACTGGTTTTTACCCATTTCCGAACAACTTTATCGCATTTTAAAGCCAACGGGAACATTTGTCCTTAACATCAAAGAGCGTGTTGTCAACGGCGAGCGCAGCACATATGTGCTGGAGCTCATTCTTGAAATGAAAAAACAAGGCTGGTTGTGGACGGAAGAATATATTTGGCACAAAAAAAACAGCTATCCGGGAAAGTGGCCCAACCGTTTTCGCGATGCATGGGAACGACTGTTACAGTTCAATAAACAAAAAAAATTCAACATGTACCAGGAGGAAGTGATGGTACCCATGGGTGATTGGGCAAAAACACGATTGAAACGCTTAAGCGAAACCGATAAAAAACGGGACGAATCGAAAGTAGGCAGTGGTTTCGGGAAAAATATTTCAAACTGGCTGGAAAGAGAGATGGCCTACCCTACCAATGTCATTCATCTGGCCACCGAATGCAACAATAAGAATCACAGTGCGGCATTCCCCGAGGGACTACCCGAATGGTTCATTAAGCTTTTTACAAAAGAAGGCGATACGGTTCTTGATCCCTTTATGGGTTCAGGAACGACAAATATTGTAGCCAAACGAATGTATCGAAATTCCATCGGGATTGAAATCGTAAAGGAGTATTTCGATATGGTAAAAACGGAGATGCAGCCGACCGAACTCATTTTGTTTGAACCAAACAGCAATTATGAAAAAACTGAACCTAAACGACGTAAAACAATACGTTGAAGAAAACATCGGCACTTTTCACCAGCAAAGAATTTCAAGTCTTGATCAATTAAGTTTAACAAAAGTCCTTCGCAGAAAGAACCCTTATCTGTTCAAAGCCAAATATGTTTTGACCGCTGAAGAAATTATCAAAGGGCTGATTGATGCTCATATTTCGTCAAACGAAGAAACAATTTTTGGTAACTGGTTGGAAGGTCTTGCTATTTTCATCAATAATAAAGTTTATCAGGGAATAAAATCGGGCATCAAAGGAATTGATCTGGAATTTGACAGCAAAGGAATCCGATATATCGTCAACATCAAATCGGGACCAAACTGGGGAAACAGCAGTCAGATAGCAAAGATGATCTCTGATTTTAAAACAGCAAAGCGAACATTGAGGACAAGTGATTCGGGATTGATTATTGTTGCTGTAAACGGATGCTGTTATGGAAAAGACAGCCGCCCAGACAAAGGAGATTATTTCAAATACTGCGGACAACAATTCTGGGAATTTATCTCGGGGAATCCCCGTCTTTACACCGAAATCATTGAACCTATAGGGCATAATGCCAAAGAAAGAAATGATGAGTTCTTACAATCCTACGCTTCGATGGTCAACAAGTTCACACGGGAATTCGGCAATAAATTTTGTAAGGATAACGGAGCCATAGACTGGGAAAGACTTGTCCGGTTCAATTCAGCCGCAGTTGAGCACGAAAAGTAACGGCGGATTAATCTCCAAACACCCAGAACAAAGCCTCATAGCCTCTGAATTTTCCGTCGGGAGCATAGTTTTCGACAACGGGAGCCATGGCAATCACTTTCTTTTCAATCAAATTGCTGTGTTTGTCATAATACCATTCTTCCATGAACCTGACTCTGGTGATGTCGCGGTAATCCAACTCGGTGCGGATGGTGGTATCATAATCTTCATATGGCGGGTCGGGACGCTGAAAAGTAACATGAAGAATTTCAGAACCCATATTTTTCACATCTTCGCTGTTCATCGGAATACCTTCACTGTTGCAAGCGGTTATTTTCCCCGATTTTGCTCCGTCCATGAGCCATTTCACCAAGTGATCCCTTGCCGGCCCGGGCAGGTTGTCTTTCCACCAGTCAGCATCAACATCCGTGTTTCTGATGCTGACGTCGTAAACGATCTTTTCGGTGATCAGTTTGCCGTGCTGCGATTTGCATCCCAACATAAAAATCATTAATCCTGCAAATGATAATTGAACGAAGTACCTCATGGTTTTTATTTTCAAAAATACACATTTCGGAATATCCGGCTTACTTTTTACTTTTGCCGAAATTTAATTTTATGAAATTATCAAAACCCACCCTCTTACTCGATAAAAAAAAGTGCCTCGCAAACATCAGCCGGATGAAAGCGAAGGCCGACAAATACGGTTTACATTTCAGGCCTCATTCCAAGACGCACCAGTCGGCCGAAGTGGGAAAATGGCTCAAAGATGCCGGCGTTTCGGCCATCACGGTATCGTCGGTTTCCATGGCAAGCTATTTTGCCCGTGCAGGATGGACCGACATCACCATTGCGTTCCCTGTTAATCCGGCGGAAATCGGTCAGATCAACCGTCTGGCTCATCATATACGGTTAAATCTGCTGGTGGAAAATGCCGATGTAGTTGAAACCCTTGGACGTCGTTTGACTACACCCGCAGGCATGTTTATCAAAATTGATGCAGGTTATCACCGTACGGGAATTCCCGTTGAAGCTCACCGGGAAGTTCTAACCCTTGTACAAACCATCAACCGGTTTCCCTTATTGCAATTCAAAGGTTTGCTGGCGCACAACGGACACACCTATCATGCTGCTTCGGTAAATGAAATAAAGCACATTCACGACGAAAGTCTTAAAAAACTTTCCGTTCTGAAATCATTCCTGAAGCAACAACACATCACCACGGAGCTATCCATTGGCGACACTCCTTCCATGAGTGTGACGGATAATTTTACGGATGTGGATGAGATCAGACCGGGAAACTTTGTATTCTATGATGTGATGCAGGCACAACTGGGTTCGTGCGGCTACGGCGATATTGCCGTTGCCATGGCCTGCCCTGTGGTTGCAAAACATGCCGGACGGCAGGAACTGGTGATCCACGGAGGTGCCGTACATTTTTCAAAAGATTCCGTCACCGGCCCGGACGGAAACAGGATTTTCGGAAAGGTCGTCACCCTGAACAGAAACGGCTGGTCGGAACCTGTTGACGGAACCTACGTAAAATCGCTGTCGCAGGAACACGGTATCATCCGTGCAACCGAAGATTTTTTCAACCAAACAAAGCCAGGTGATTTTATCGGCGTATTGCCCGTTCATTCCTGTCTTACCGTGAACCTAATGCGGGAATATTTTACCCTGGCGGGCGAAAAGATCACAACCGCCGTAACTTAAACTAACCGAATAAACCTATGTTTTCCGTTTTTTCTTTTTTGCAGCGGGAAAAAGCACGTTGTTCAATATCAGCCGGTATCCCGGTGAATTGGGAAAAAGGTTCAGGTCGGTGGGCGGGTCGCCGACCAAATGGCGATAGTCTTCGGGATCGTGGCCTCCGAGAAAAGTAAAGGTACCGTTGCCGTATTCGCCGTGGATGTAACGCGCTTCGCCGGCGGCTTTGAATTCTCCCATGATCAGCACGTTGGATTTGATCTGGCTTTCTCTGAATGCAGTGGTTTGCCCCATAAATCCCTTGATCACCTGTACATGATCCTGACAAAGCATGGTAGGGACGGGATCCCACTTGGCCGAAAAATCAAACAGTGTGAAAAAGTCGTTGTTCTCCCTGATGGTTTTGGGTCGCGTATTGGTCACATCAATACTCGATATTTCGTATTCATACGGATTGGTAACAATGGTAAAATCGGTAAAAGCAAAGCAATTGTCGTAATTGAGCTTTTGCTGTGCATCGGGGTCGGGCGGGTCGCCGTCAAACATCACATCCACAATATCCACACCGTCAGCGGCAAGGGCTACATCAAAACTGTCGGGGGCCGAGCACATGGAAAAGAGATAACCGCCACCGGCCACAAAGTCCCTGATCTTTTTGGCCACGGCCAGTTTGAGTTGCGACACCTTGTTGAATCCCAGCATGTGCGCCGTTTCTTCGTTCACCCTCACATCCTCTTTGTACCATGCGGCATTGCGGAACGACCGCCAGAACTTTCCGTATTGCCCCGTAAAATCCTCATGGTGCATGTGCAGCCAGTCGTACATCGGCAACACACCTTCCATGATCTCCTGATCATAAACCACATCGTAAGGGATTTCAGCATAGGTCAGCGCCAGGGTCACGGCGTCGTCCCACGGCTGACGGTTTTTGGGCGAATAGATGGCGATCTTCGGGGCTTTTTGCAGTTTCACCTCGTCCTGATTAACCGAAGGATCGGCAATCTCATTAATGATGGCGGCGGCCTGCACATCGGCAATGATCTCGTACGACACCCCCCGGATGATGAGCTCGTGTTCGATCTCCTTGTGATAGCGGCACATGAAACTTCCACCACGGTAGTTGAGCAGCCAACTGACTTCCACATCCCGTTCCAGTGCCCAATAGGCAATTCCGTACGCTTTCAGATGATTCTTCTGTGTTTCGTCCATCGGTATCAGAATATAGGCTGCCTGCACGGACAATACCGCGAAGAGAATCATCAAAACAATTAAAAGTCTTTTCATGGAATTGTGATATTTTATTAATGGTATAATGGATCAGGCAGCAAAATATTGCATCTTTAACGGTAAAAAACAACCCTCTTAACAATGAATAACATTTTGAAAAAAGTAACACGGATCATTTTTCGATCCGCAGAAAGAGGTTAATACCCAACGGTTCTTTCATGATCGACACTTTGCTTTCGGGCACCCCGGCCTGTACGGCATATGTTATCAGATCTTCCTCCGAACGGTGATACAAAAACCAGTCGCCCAGTATCTCCATGATCTTTCGGCTTGGGTTGTCAATACTGAAATTACCAATGATCAACTCTCCGCCGTCATTCAGGTACTCAACATATTTTTTAACCAAAAAGACAAAATGCTTGGCTTTGAAATAATCAAAAAGCCCGGCGCTCCAAATGAGATCGTAACTTTCGCCGGGGGTATATCTGATGACGTTTTTGTTGTAAAAGGTCAGTTTATCGGCAAACTGACTCGTCTTGTTTTTGGCATATTGAATGGCACGCTCATCCAGATCGAGCAGATCAAACTTCAAGGTGCTACCGGGATTTTCCTGCAAATATTCAAACACTTCTGTCACTGGTCCGCTGCCGAGTATCAAAACTTTCACCTCTTTTTCTCCGGCATTTTTCTGATATTTCCTGAAAATATCAATGGCCATTTGTTTCCTGTTAACCACTGCAATGGCGGCAGGGAGCCGGTGGAAAAAACTGTCCCACTTCCGGTATTTTTCATTCGGGTTGATGTAATGCTGATAGATCTTTTCGATAATAAAAAAGTCGCCGTTGTACCCAAAAGGCTTGGTAAATGAAAATCCGATGATGGTATCGGGCGTAAGGATCGGTTTCATCAGCTCCCTGAAACGAGGAATAAATGCAGGTTGTATCTGATCAACGAAATAGAGAATCCTTTCATAATCATCATCATCGGGGCCATGCTTTTGATGCAACGCCTGAATATATGCCTCAAACCTTTTTGTTTCTTCCATTAATTTATTATCCGTTGCTGATAAAGTGTAAGCATTCAACTCGTATTATTTTAATTTTGATTCCAATAAATGTTGTTTATCTTCATCCACGGGGATTACCGTCATTTTATCCTTCATTACGATTTCGGGGAATTTTGCAATAAAAACCTTATCCACATTGACAATATAACTATCGGAAACGCGGACAAATTTATCTTTCGGGAACATTTCCACACATTCATCTATCGGATGCTCAATGACAATATCATCATCGGCCAATACCACCAAAGAATGGTCTTTTTCCTGACAAATATAATAAACATCGTCCGGATTGATCTTTTCCAGACCTTTTTTACCCTGAATGATCACCTCGTTTTCGCCGTCGTCGTGTTTAAAAAACCTGTTGAACTGATCGCTTTCCATTTTCGATTTCAAATCGTTTTCAAATTTAAACCTTGCAATTTCGATGTTGGTTTGCAAATCCTTTTCGGTAAACGGTTTGATAATGTAACCGTAAGGAAGTGAGATTTTGGCTTTTTCCACCGTTGCAATATCGGCGTTTGCGGTGAGGTAAATGATGGGCACATCATATTTTTTGCGAATAATGTTGGCAGCCTCAATGCCTGTCATATCGCCCTTTAGCATAATGTCCATCAAAATGATATCTGGAAGTTTTTTTTCAACCTCTTCGATGGCTGCTTGTCCGGTGGTTACAGCGTTCTGCACCGTGTAGCCGAGGCTTTCCAGACTCTCTTCGATATCCGTGGCAACCAAAATTTCGTCTTCTACGATAAGTACATTCAATTTCGTCATAGGGGGAAAGATTTTATATTTTAAACTTAATTGTGAATGTTGCTCCGCTTGAAAAATCATAGTTCAATTCGCCGTCTATTTGTTGCACCAGTTTGGTAACGATCCGCATCCCGAGTGATTTTGTTTTTTCGATGTCAAAACTACCATTTATTCCTATTCCGTCATCTTTAACAATCATCTCATATTCGTCGGCGCGGAGGTTTTTCAACCTGATGGAGATGATCCCTTTGTCGCGTCCCTTAAAAGCATATTTGAAAGAGTTGGACAACAACTCATTGATGATCAATCCGCAGGGAATACCCACATCCAAAGGCATGTAAACATCTTCCACATCAAATTCAAAACGGATACTGGTCTGGTTTTGCGAATAGGTGTGCATCAGATTATTGGCCATGGCTTTCACGTAATTCGAAAACAATATCTTGGCCAGGTTTTCGGTGCGGTACAAATTTTCGTGCACCAATGCCATGGAACGTATCCGGTTCTGACTTTCCTCCAGTGCTTCTCTTAATCGGGGATCATCCACCTGACGTTGTTGCATCTTGAGGATGCTCGAAATGATCTGCATATTGTTTTTCACCCGGTGGTGCACCTCTTTCAGCAGGATCTCTTTTTCTTCGAGCGACTTTTTCAATTTTTCTTCAGCCTGTCTGCGTTTCAGTTCTTTTTCCTGCAGTTCTCGTTTCAGCATGATGTTACCGGCCAGTTCATCAATCAGGGCAAAAAGTTTGGAAGCCTCCACCGGTTTGATCAAATAACCGTTCACACCCAAGTTGATGGCTTCGAGAAAATATTCTTTAATGCTGTAGGCCGACATCACGATGACTTTCACTTCCGGGTTGTCGTTCTTGATGTATCCGATCATCTGCAAACCATCCATGACCGGCATGCTGATATCGGTGATGATCAGTTCGGGTGCATATTTTTTGTATAGTTCAAGCCCTTCCTGTCCGTTTGCTCCGGTGAGGAATCTTTTCACTCTCGGTGTGAGCAATCTCCGGTAGAGCGACCGGATCATCTCATTGTCTTCAACAAATAAAACCGTGATATTATGGTGAGTCAAACTATCCATCAGATGGCAAAAAGGCAATTATTTATCAATGTACTTTGCAATAAGCTCAACAAAAGATTTCAGGTCAATGGGTTTGGAAACATAATCATCGCATCCCGCCTCCAGACTCCGGATTCTGTCGCCATCCATGGCATAAGCCGTTTGTGCGATGATCGGCACCTCTTTCCGGATGGATTTAATGATTCCCGTTGCTTCCAGACCATTCATGATCGGCATTCGAATATCCATCAGGATCAAATCTATCTGCTGGTCTTTTTTGCATTCATCCACCGCCTCCCTGCCGTTTTTGGCCCAGATCAGTTTTACACCTGTTTTGCGTAAGGACTTTTGCACCAATAAATAATTGGTTGCCACGTCTTCGGCAACCAGGATCACTTTATCTTGCCAATTATATTCCATATCGTATTTTGTATTATAGGTTTCATCTTTAAATAATTTTCCGGCACCGTTTTCCACCATCAGGTTAAAATAAAATATCGATCCCTCGCCCGGTTTACTTTCAATCCAGATATCACCGCCAAAGAGGTTTACAAAAGCTTTGGAGATGGCAAGCCCCAGCCCCGACCCTTCCTGTTGAGGTGTACTGTCGATGGTTGCCGTCATAAAACGTTCGAAGATGTATTTTTGCATCTCTTCATCCAACCCCGGCCCGGTATCTTTTACATAAAGTATCAACTGTCCGGCATTGAGGTAATAGCCCACTTCAACGCTTCCCTTTTCGGTAAATTTGCAGGCATTGTTCATCAGATTGATCAGCACCTGTTTGAGCCTTGTACGGTCGAAAATGATCACCGACTGGTCGTCGGGCAAACCTTTTTTACAGCGTACTTCAAGGTTTTTGGCCATTACATTTTTATCGGAAAGGAAAAACTTATGGAGTTCATCCAGCAGTTCATTCAGTGAAAATTCACGCAGGTTCAGTTCCAGAATTCCGGCTTCAATCTTTGAAATGTCAATGATCTCGTTGATCAGGTTGAGCAAATGATTTCCATTGTCCACAATGATCTTGACAAATTCTTCCCTTTCTTCTTTGCTTTCGGTTTCGTTGAGCAAATTGGCAAAACCGATGATCCCGTTCATGGGCGTTCTTATCTCGTGGCTCATGTTGGCAAGAAATGCCGATTTCAGTTTATCGGATTGTTCGGCTCTGTTTTTGGCTGCTTCCAGTTTGATGTTTTGCAACTCCAGCTCACGTGTTCTTTGCTTTACTTTTTCTTCAAGTCCCTTATTGATCTCTTCCACATGTAGTTTTTGCCGGTCCAGTTGCTGTTTCAGGAAAAAGTCACGCCGGGCATAGTACTCAATGTGATAGGCAGCAAACATTCCGATCAGGTTGGCACTGATATAGAAAAAATCATTGGCCAGTACCGTTATTTTATCTACATTAAAAATGATCAAAGCTGCTACATTGTATCCCAGAAGGGTGAGCCACCCGGCTATGAATGCATAAAAAAATCGTAATTTGATAAAAAAGTAACCTGCAAAAAAGATCAGCATCATCCCGGCATAGTAAAGATAATTATCCGGCATCAATACGGTCATGATACTGATACCCATACCGGCCACAAGGAAAGAGACGAAGAGCAACAACTGCCATACCTTTTTGAAATGTTCCGAAAATGAAAAGATCAACACAAAACTCAATAGCGGAACAACACCGACATATCGGATGAGATGGAAAACATGTTTGTATTCGGAAACTACAATATTATCAAGGATTCCGAAAATCCCATAAAGTATGGTAACAAGGAAAAACGAAATACGTACCTGGAGCAAAGAATCGTAGAAATAACGCTCCATAAAACGTTTTTCATTGTCACCCTGAAAGGCAAGCGTAAACTTGTTGAGCCCCATTTCTTTTACCAGCGATTGTTGCGCCATCATCAGTTTTTTTTCTGAATATGCCTTGCTTATCTTTTCTTTCGTTTTGCCGGGAGAGAACATTTTCTTACAATTATGAAGAACAAAAGTAAATTATATTTTCATTTACGAAGCAAAAATAATAAAATGATTCGGTAAAAAATTCCACATGAACAATGCATGAGGCACAGCATTAAATTATATTTTAATACAAACAGAAAAACGGATTCACACGAAAACATTAATTAAAAAGTACAATTTCTATTTTTTATATCAATAATTTTGCAATGTCGAAATTACTTACAAGATTATGATTATTATTGCAAGCCATTTTTAGAAGTAACCGTAAAATCTTTATTAAATACTCAATGAGACACAGAAAAATCATCAGTTTTGTTTTTGTATTGCTAATCATTGGGGGGGCAATAGGTTTAGCGATCTTTTTCACGAAGATGAAGCCGAAACCGGATTACGCTACACCGGATAAATTGCGGAGAATGGTAGAAACACAATTGGTAAAATACGATAGGATAAGTACTACCATCGAAGCGCCGGGACGTTTGGTACCCAGCAAAACGGTAGAGATCATTTCGGAGGCACAGGGAAAAATACTCCAGGGGAAAGTCCCTTTAAAAAAAGGACAACAATTCCACAAAGGTGATCTGCTGTGCAAGATATACGATGAGGAACAGGTGTTAAGCATCAAAGCAAGTAAAAGCCGGTTTTTGAACAGTCTTGCCAACGCATTGCCCGACATCAAATTCGATTATCCCGACGATTACGATGTGGTGCTTGATTTTTTTCAAAAGATCAATATCTCGAAGCCCCTTCCCAAATTGCCGGAGCTCAACGACCGCTCACTCAAAGTATTTCTGGCAAGCAGGGACATCCTGAATCAATATTACTCCATTCAGGTAGCTGAAGAACGATTGCGCAAACATTTCATTTATGCACCTTTCGAAGGTTCGATCATGGAGGTTTATTTGCAGGTTGGAGGCTTTGCCAACATTGGAACACGCATTGCAAAAGTGATCGAAACAGAGGTCATGGAGCTGGAAGTTCCGGTTTTTTTACAGGATTTACCATGGATATCCATTGGCGATGAAGTGAAAGTGTACGATGAGACCCGTACGCAGTCGTGGAACGGAAAAGTAGCGCGGATCAGCGATTTTATTGATCCCACCACCCAGTCGGCAAGTGTTTTTGTACAGGTAAAAAACTCCAAAGCCAATCCCGTTTATCCGGGCATGTACCTGATCGCAGTGTTTAATGGCAAAACGGTGGACAAAGCCATGGAGATTCCGCGTCAGGCGGTATTCAATCAGGACCAGGTTTTTATTGTGATGGACAGCACATTGCAAAAAAGCAAAATCAATATTTTAAAGATCAACCGGCACATATTGCTATTCAACGGACTTGCGGAAGGTACCGAAATTGTTGTCGAGCCGTTGATCAATGTAAAGGAAGGAACGATGATACTCACCAAACGATCAGATAATTAACACTGCACGATCGGGAAACAGACAGTTGATATGAGGAAGATCATCACATTATTTATCAAGTATCCTTTTTACGCCAATATGATCATTGCTCTGGTCATTATCGGCGGTATCGTAGCGTTCACCAATTTAAAGAAGTCATTTTTCCCCGAGCGTTCCGAGCGATTTATCACCATCAGCGTTTACTATCCGGGTGCTTCACCCAAAGAGATGGAGGAAGGTGTTACATCGAGAGTCGAAGAAGCCATCAGGAGTCTGGTGGGGATCAAGCGGATAACCTCGGTATCTTCCGAGAATTTTTCGCGGGTAACTATCGAAACAACGGGAAAATACGATATCAACGTCACTCTTGCAGAGGTAAAAAATGCCGTTGACGGCATCAGCTCGTTCCCGGTCAATGCCGAGCCACCCATTGTAGCCAAGCAACGATCCACATCCATGGCGGCATTTCTGGGACTTACCGGAGATGTTGATTTGCTGACACTAAAGAAACTGGCACAGGAGATCGAAGATGACCTGTTGACCTCGGGCATCATGTCGCAGGTCAGGATCAGCGGCTACCCACCGGTGGAGATCTCGGTGGAGGTATCGGAGGAAAACCTGTTGAGATACAACCTCACATTCGATCAGATCGCCCGTGCCATCAGTGCCAACAACAGGGACATCTCGGCAGGGATGATCCGTTCGGAAAATGAAGAGATCCTCATCAGGATGCGTGCCCGCACCACCGACCCCGCCAAGCTGGGAGAGATCATCATCCGCGGCAACAGCGACGGCAGCAAGCTTTATTTAAGAGACATCGCCGACATCAAACTCAAATTTTCGGAAACCCCGACAGCATCGCTGATGAACGGTAAACCGTCGGTATCTGTCAACATCCAGAAACTGCCCGAAGAAGACCTGGCAGCGATTATCGGCTACCTGCAGGATTACGAAACAAAATTCAACCAAACACATCACAACGTCCAACTGGTCATCACCTACAATTTTCTCGACATACTCAACAGCCGCCTTGAGTTGCTTTACAAAAACGGCGGACTGGGATTGATACTGGTGCTCATTGCCCTGGGGTTATTTTTAAGTTTACGGCTTTCTTTCTGGGTTGCTTTCGGCATCCCGGCCTCGTTTTTCGGGATGTTCCTGCTGGGCTACCTTTCGGGGCTGACCATCAATATGGTCTCTCTGTTCGGCATGATCCTCGTCATCGGTATCCTTGTGGACGACGGCATCGTTATTGCCGAGAACATTTATGCACATTTCGAGCAGGGTAAAAGCCCGCGTCGGGCAGCCCTCGACGGTACCATGGAAGTGGTTCCTGCGGTGCTCACTTCCGTAACCACGACCATCGTGGCCTTTACACCGCTGATGTTTCTCTCGGGCAGAATGGAGTTCAGCTACGACGTCGGATGGGTGGTCATCGTGAGCCTTGCGGTATCGCTGGTGGAAGCTTTCTTTGTGCTGCCGGCTCATCTTTCCAATAAGCATGTCCTGAAGGTTGAATACCGCTCGGGAAAGAAGAAGGTGAACAAAGTAAGGCAAAAGCTCGATACCATGATCTTCTTTCTCCGCGACAGGATTTACAGTCGTATCATTCTTTTTGTGCTCCGCTGGAAATGGGTGATGCTTGTCACTCCGCTGGCTGCAATAATCATCACCATGGGCCTCATCAACGGCAATATCATCAAAGCCACATTTTTCCCTTCCATCCCTTTTGATCAGTTTACCGTCAATCTGGCTTTTACACCGGGAACCGGCGAAGCAAAAACCATGGAATACCTTAAAAAATTCGACGATGCCATCTGGGCAGTGAATGATGATTTGAAAGAAAAATACAACGACACTTCAGATTACATTAAATATACTTTCATATCGCTGGGCAATGCCTTTGAGGGACGCGAAACAGGAGCACATGCCGGAAATGTTTTTGTACTGTTGCGAAACATGGAGGGAGCCCCCATATCGAGTTTCGAGATCGTGGATCGGATAAGGAATAAAATTGGCCCTGTGCACGAAGCCGAAAAGTTCGTGGTGAGCGGACGCAATACTTTCGGCAACCCCATCTCCATCAGCCTGCTGGGGCGCAACCTTGAGGAACTGGAAAAAGCCAAGGTACTGCTGATACAAAAAATGGAAGAATACCCCGAGCTGCGCGACATCATCGACAACAATGCCATCGGAAAGCGGGAGATACAGCTTGAGTTGAAACCATCGGCCTATTTTCTGGGGCTTAACCGGGCAAGTATCGCCACACAAGTACGACAGGGATTCTTCGGCGAACAGGCTCAACGGTTGCAGGTTGGAAAAGATGAAGTGAGGGTTTGGGTGCGGTATCCGCGACAAGACCGTATCAGTCTGGGGCAACTCGAACAGATGAAGATCAAAACCAAAGCCGGCGAATACCCGCTGGCTGAACTGGCGGATTACAAAATTGAACGCGGCCCCGTAAACATCAACCGGTACAACGGCAAAAGAGAAATACGTATTGATGCACAACTGGTGGACCCATACGCCCCCATCCCACCCATTCTGGAACGCATCGAAAAAGAGATCGTCCCGCTGATATCGGTTTATTACCCGGGCGTTAAAGTTGACTATCAGGGGCAAAGCCGCGACAGTGCCGAAGCCATGGCCGACCTGATGAGCGCTTACATCATCGCGTTCATTATCATCGTTGCCATCATCATTCTGCATTTCAGGTCTATTTTGCAGGCTTTCACCATCCTGCTGATGATCCCCATCGCCTGGATGGGAGCCGCATGGGGTCACGGCATCGAAGGCATCCCCATCTCGATGCTCAGTGCATGGGGAATGGTGGCTCTTTCTGGTGTGATCATCAACGACGCCATTGTTTTCCTGGCGCGATACAATTCGCTGCTGCAACAAGGTTTAAAGGTTAATGATGCCGTTTATCGTGCCGGGCTGTCACGTTTCAGGCCCATTCTGCTGACGACCATTACCACCGTGGTAGGCCTCTATCCGCTGATCCTTGAAAAAAGCTTCCAGGCACAGTTTCTTAAACCGATGGCCGTTACGATGGCCTACGGCGTCATGTTCGGAACATTGTTCATATTGTTATTTTATCCGGTACTGATCATTATTTTGAACAACTTCAGGTATTACAACCGCAAATTATGGCTGAAATATCTGAAATGGTACCACGGCGAGCTCCCCGAAGGGATGAGCGAAGAGGTTACAAGAGAAAGTGTTGAACCTGCCGTCAAACAGATGAAGATCACAATAGATTAATCAAAAAGTTATCCGGTAAAAATGAAAGCGATCGTTAACATACCACGGAGTAGTATCAATAGCATTATGCTGTTGACAATTTTTCTGTTTGCGGTATCACTTGCACAATCGCAGGAAACCGACACGTTGAGCCTCACACTTTCAGGAGCCATCAATACGGGGCTGGAAAACAACTATAAAATACGCATCAGCAAAAAGAATCTGGAAATAGCACAAAACAACAACACGGCCGGTGCCGCCGGACGTTATCCTTCGCTCGACTTTTCCCTTGTGCAGGGCAACAGTTTTAATAATTCCGAAAGCATGGTCACCCCCGACACAAGGAATAAGCTCACCACAAACTTTGTTTCGCCGTCGGTGTCCCTCAACTGGACCATCTTTGACGGGTTCAGGGTAAATATCACCCGTAAAAACCTGCGGGCACTCGAAGATTTGTCGGAAGGCTTGTCGGCTGTGGTGGTAGAAAACACCATCCAAAGCATCATCCTGGCTTACTACAATGTATTGCTTCAACAGGAAAAGCTCAAAGTGTTTGAAGAGGTGAAAAAACTATCGGGCGACCGCTACGAGTACATGCAAGAAAAACGGCGGTTCGGCAGTGCCGTCACTTACGATGTTCTACAAACCAAAGATGCCTACCTGAGCGATTCGGTCAATTATTTGTCGCAGCAGTTGAATTATCAGAACGCCGTTTTACTTCTGAAGTTGCTTCTGGCCGTTGACCAAAACATCGAACTGAAACTAACGGATCAGTTTACGGTACAAGTTAACAATTACGTACTGGATACTTTGATGCAAAAAATGCTGTCGAACAACAAGAACCTGCAAAATCAGTACATCAATCAAAAGATTCTGGAATATTCCATCTCATTATCTAAAAGCCAGTACTATCCGGGAATTTATTTCGGAGCAGGTGCCGATTACAACAATACGAGATTGAAATATACGGGCGAGCCGTCCAATAACATGTATTCATTCGGATATTACGCCAACTTTACATTGAGTTTCAACCTGTTCAACGGAGGTGCCACACGCCGGGCGGTGCAGAACGCACTGATCAACGAGGATATCGGATTGATCACAATCTCCGAAATGACCAAGGCGTTGCGCAATCAATTGCTTACCCAATTTGATCTGTATGAAATCCGCAAACAACTGTTGCTTGTTGCGGAAGCTTCGCAGGAAAGCACCGGCTTGAACCTGCAAATATCGGCCGACAAATTCAAGAGCGGCGCCATCAATTCGTTCAACTACCGCGACATCCAGTTGAGGTACCTTAACGCCTCCATCCGCCGCCTCGAAGCCATCTACAATCTGATTGACACGGGCACCGAACTGCTCCGCCTCACCGGCGGGATCATTTCAGAGGAATAATCTCCCGTGCCGGGTTACAAAACGTTGGCAATTTCCTGAATGTGGAATTTCACCAGTTCGTCAATGGGATTTTTGATGACCTTCCGGATATGCAAACCATAATGATCAGCCACGCTTTGCAAAACATCCCTGAACAAATAAGCAATCGAACCGGTAAACCCCAAAGGGTATTTTTGATAGGACGGATAACGAAGCACGTTGTCCTCAAAGAAATCACGGAACGCTTTGGTGACCATTTCGACAAAAAACGGATGGTCGCGATGGTGAACAATAAAAGGGACAAAAGACGAGATGCGTGAGTTAGGCTTTTGCCTTGTGTAAATATCATTTAGAAAATCCCCGGAATTCAGCGAATATTCTTCGGTGAACTGATGGTGTAGCGCTTCGGGAAGGTCATGCTTGAAATAGGCGTTGAGCAACATACGCCCCAGTTGCATTCCGCTGCCTTCATCGGCAAGCAGATAACCCAGCGAAGGAACCGCATCAACGATTTCACCATGGCTGAAAAGACAACTGCTTGAACCGGTACCCAAAATGGAAGCAATGCCTCCTTCCCTGCCGAACAATGCCCTTGCGGCGCCAAACAGGTCATGGTAAACATCCACCGGCGTTCCGGGGAAGAATACCTCAAATGCCGTTCGGACGATCGACTGCGCATGTGGTGTGGAGCAACCCGATCCGTAAAAGAATATTTTTGAGACTTCATTGGGTTCGATAAGCAGCGTCACTTCGCTGATACTGTTTTCCAGTACCGATTGAGGAAAATAATTGGGATTGAAACCTGTTGTTGAAAATGATGAGGTATCTCCATTCTTTTTTACGATCACCCAGTCTGTTTTTGTTGATCCGCTTTCTGCAATTAATAACATTTCATTTCTTTATTGATTCGAAAAATCACCCGAAAATTTTCGGGCCAAAAATAATGACTCCTACAACGGCCGCCGCAACGGCTGTGATCAACACGGCCCCGGCAGCTATATCCTTGATTTGTCCGGCAGTTTTTTCATACTCCGGCGACACCCTGTCCACCAATGATTCGATGGCGGTATTAAACATTTCGGCAGACAACACCAAACCCGTGACCAAAACAATCATCATCCATTCGGTGGCTGAAACGGAGAACATGAAACCTGCAACGGCCACAAGCAGAACAATCGTAAGATGTATCTTAAAATTCCGCTCCGTACGTGCAACTTTCCAAATCCCTTTTGCCGCGTAGTGAAAACCCTTTAAAAATCCTAAAAATGAATTTTTCACTTTTTTGCTCATTCCGGTTTTTTTACCTGAAACAAAATCGGCTGTAAAAGTAAAATAAATTTTTTTGATTTTTTTTCTTCTACATTTGCAAAAAAAAATGAAAAATGAGCATCAAAGAAAACCTGATACGGATAAAAAGCGAGCTGCCGGAGCATGTAAAACTGGTGGCCGTTTCGAAAACCAAGCCGGTTGAAGCCATTATGGAAGCTTACAATGCAGGGCAACGCTTGTTTGGAGAAAACAAAGCCCAGGAGATGAGCGCCAAACAGCCACAGCTTCCCGCAGACATCCAATGGCACTTTATCGGGCACATGCAAACCAACAAAGTGAAATTTATCGCACCGTTTGTGAGTATGATCGAGGCGGTTGACAGTTTGAAACTGTTCAGGGAGATCAACAAACAGGCGGCAAAAAACGACCGTGTGATCGACTGCCTGATGCAATTTCACATTGCCGAAGAAGCAACAAAATTCGGGCTGAACATGGAAGAAGCCGTGGGGATACTCGAAAATCCGGAGTTTGCCTTAATGAAAAACATTCGCGTTTGCGGCGTGATGGGAATGGCTACTTATACCGAAGACACCGACCAGATCCACCGTGAATTCAGGCACCTGAAAAATATATTTTCGGAATTAAAAGAAAGGTTCTTTCCCGGAGAAGAATCGTTCAAAGAAATTTCAATGGGCATGTCGGGCGATTATCAAATTGCTGTTGAAGAGGGCAGCACGATCGTTAGGATCGGGAGTTCAATTTTCGGCGCAAGAAGTTAGAAGGTGGGAATGCGACAAGGCAGGAAGGTAGTAATGCGGTAAGGATGGAAGGTAGTAATGCGGCAAGGAAGAAAGGTAAGAATGCGATAAGGTAGGAAGGTAACAATGCGGCAAGGATGGAAGGTAGCAATGCGGTAAGGGAGGAAGGTAGTAATGCGGTAAGGATGGAAGGTAACAATGCGGCAAGGAAAGAAGGTAGCAATGCGGTAAGGGAGGAAGGTAGTAATGCGGTAAGGATGGAAGGTA
>JAOZMX010000020.1:25084-28687 GCA_029934065.1 Bacteroidales bacterium | reverse complement strand
GCAGCATCGGGTGCATCCCTCAATTCTATCAACACCCAATCCACAGCACCTTCGGGTATTTGCGCTACATGTTCATTGTTGTCGTAATCCCACGGTGAAACATCATAGGGTTGAGACAGCGGAATACCGGGACAGGATTCCATGACATCTCCGGTATAAGGCCCTTCAAGCAGAACCTTGATATCCACTTCATAAGCAGGCACAATCGGAACATTTGGCGGAAAAATAATGTTGTCTATACAGGCAAGATCATCTCCTCCCGAAACGGCAGGGTCTTTTTCATACATCCAACTGAAAGTGTGGGTTCCGGCGCTTACCGGAAAGGTGAATTTTTCCCATGACCGGATGCCTGACCAACTGCCCTGCTCTTCATCGTCAATGGAAAACAAAAGAAAATCATACCCCTGCTCGGAGGAGGTTTTCCGATAGAAAGAGATGGAATCGTCAGCGGCCACTTCATAAACGAGGTGAATTTCGCTGTTACTGTTGTCTGAAATATTTCCCGACCGCGCACCGTATATTCCGTGTTGGACATAATATGTTGTAATGCTCCAGTCTTCGTCCCCACCAAATTGCCAGTCGAATTTGCTAAAATCACCTGTTTCAAAATCCTCACGGACACGGCCAATGGGGCATGTAAAATATTGAACATGCTCGTAAGCGCCGTATTGCATGTGGGAAATGATTGAAGTATATGATCCGGCAACGGCAGTATTGGCGACAAGTGCGCTGATCTGAACCGATCCCAAGGCTCCTTGAGGCAGCGGATTGCCAAAGACCTGATGCGTCAGCAGGATAACATCGGGATTGGATGAATTGCATGTCAGCGATAACCCCGGCGACGGGGCATGTCCGTTATTGATAAGTTGAAAAATCAAGGTGACGTTTTCACCCGGATCAGCGGTGCCATTGCCGTTTCCACCCGGCGAATCGCTGATGGTTAATGCGGTGATCTGTAAATTCGGTGCATTGACTTTGATCATAAAATATGAAGCCCAACTTTGTTTCTGCGGCGTGACAGCAAGAACATTGACCTTCATTTCGTGACCGTCGGGAATGCTGTCGGAAATAGTGACATCAAAAGCATCTTCCAAAAAGACGGATGTTCCCGGTGCAATGTTTCCGAAGGTTACGACATCGGCAGGCAGTGTGATGAAGGGGTCGTTGCTGCTTAATGTAACCGATACATTTTGGGCAGTCTGATCCCCGTTATTGGCCATACTGATCCCCAGCAGCAATTCTTCTCCGTAATCGGCATAACCATTGTTGTTTCCGTTTTCATCATTGATATAAACCGAATCAAAGACCACGAAAGGTTGTCCCGTGATGACGGTGAGTGTATCGTAAAACGGAAGCCGGTTATGTGCCGTTAAGGCCATGGCGACATTACCACCCGTGGCCGATACCGGTTGATTGAAAATGACGGTGGCATATCCGTTTTCATTGGCAACAGCTTTTCCTATCAACGTATCGTTTTGCATCATACCGATCCTGGTAAAAGGTACTCCTGTAGCAATATCAAATGATTGCGAATTTGCAGGGATCTCATTCAAATAGCTGGCGGCAAAGGTGCTGGGTTGCGCAGTCCAGATGTCCATGGAGGGATCGCCGAACAGATTGGTTTCATAACAGCACCAGCGCAAAACCTGATCGTAGAGGATGTATGAAGCGTTATCTTCTTTTGAATCCCCGTTGACCATTCCGATTTCCGTCATATCTTCCCCGAAAATGGCATCGAAAAACTGCCGGTCGAAATACTGTGAAGCGCCGTTGGTGGAACCCTGCTGATACCAGCCGTACCGCGAATTGCCGATGGTGGCCACTTCCGCCGTTCCGATCCCGGTGATGGCTTCCGAAAAACAATCTCCCCCATAATTTCCCGCCGAATTACGATTGTCGAACGAACCGTTATAGCATCCCTGCGAGTATCCGATGGCATATCCGTGAGTGATGCCGTTGTTTGTGAAATTGGTCGTCGTCACATCGCCGTTGTGCATCTTCATGTTGTAGGTGTTTGAGGAATGTCCCAGATGGTTGATCAAATGGCACCCGACGCTGTTGAACTGATTGAAAACATTGTTTTTATTCCAGCTTCCCGTCATTTCATAAAAACGGGTGATGTCGTAATCGGCAGGAATACCGGCGGTCTCAAAACCGTATAACGAACTCCCCGTTGCAATTTCCTCTTTGTAATCTCCGCCGAAAGTGATATCATCAAGTTGTTCGCCGATCATCAGTGCTTTTTGGATATCGTCAACGACCGGATTTTCCTGATAGCGTATCACCTTATTGATCATATGGGTCAATTCTACTGTGTTGTCAACACAAAACCTTCCAACGAAAACTTCGGCATAGAGGTCTTCCTCACCCGGTTCACCGTAATGGTTGTTGCCGTTTTGATTCCAGTTTCCGTCCAGACAACAATAATACATGTCGGAAGGAATATCATCGTCGGAATAGCCGAACCCTGTGTCCACAAACAAGCCGCGGTCGGGAACAATGTTATCGGTACTGCTTGCGGCATCGGCATCACCTCCGAGGAGTACATAGGTGATGCCTTTGTTTTGGTAATAATCAATGATGCAATTTCTGATCTTTTCCTGTTGGTCAACACCTGTATAATCGGAATAGATGTCTTCAACGGAAATGATTTCAACAAGATAGCCTTTGGAGTTTTTGTATTGAATATAAGGTGTAAAAGCATCAAAAAACGAGGATTTGGTGATGATTAGCACATCAGCCTCTGCATTTTTATTGTTTTCATTAAAAATGTAATCGTTGATGGTTTCCGGATTATCGGCAATCTTTTTTAGTCGTTTGACGGTAACCGGCGACGGCACTGCGGGAACAACAATGCTGTGCTCCAGTGGGGCAGTTTCGATTTCGATATCAATGGATTTGATGTAGATGAATGTGTTTCGGGCGGGAAAATACCTGACGGGGCAAATGTTAAAAACTGCGATGGAATAGCCGGCCATGAACTGGGTGGAAAGGCCGGAAACGATGTTCCGGGGCCATGGGCCTTCGGAGTTGTAAATGTCTTTATTCGGAACCGGTTTGTAATCGGGAGGAGCAGGCTCCGAAATGGGAAACGGCCTGGATGCCGGTACTATTTGGATGTTTTCTTTGTCTTCGGAATACCGTATGGAAACAATGTTTACAGCGATTGCCTGTGTGCCTTGAGGGAGGATGAGTTCACAACCGAGACGGGGGAGAAGAGGCTCGCCTTCCATGCCCATATTGTGGCAGTTTTTCAGGTCCAGTCGTGAAAATCCGTCGTCAAGCAGTGTGATACCCGGTGTGTCAAAAGTGTATGTTTTGGTTACGGTTTGGGCCGGTAATACATTTATTGTTAACAAACCGATAAAAAGGAATGCGTAAAATCTATTCATACGAAAAATTTATTTTGGAAATTAAACCAGTATTTTGTTATGTATGCAAATATATAAATAAATAATTACTATCTGCCAAAAGCAAATCCCCTTTGCGTCTTGGCGAGAGATACTTTTCCTCACGCAAAGCCGCAGAGCCGCAAAGAAAAATAATCATTCAATATCTTTTCATACCCCCTTTGCGCCTTCGCGTCTTGGCGAGAGATACTTT
>JAOZMX010000020.1:0-24984 GCA_029934065.1 Bacteroidales bacterium | reverse complement strand
AGAGCCGCAAAGAAAAATGATCATTCAATATTTCAGCAAATCCCCTTGGTGTTTTGGCGAGAGCTCTATCTCATCTCTTTATATCAGAATCCGTTCAGTTCCATGGTTACCGTAGGGATAAGCAACAAAAACCCGAGGATGATCAGGACGATCATAAAAGGAGTAATCCACTTCACCCATTTATCATAGGGGATTTTGGCTACCCCCAACACACCGATCAACACCCCCGAAGTGGGTGTTATCATATTCGTAAACCCGTCACCAAACTGAAAGGCCATCACTGTAGCCTGCCGCGAAACACCGATCAGGTCGGAAAACTGCGACATAATGGGCATGGTCAGCGCTGCCTTGGCCGATCCCGAAGGAATGATGATATTGATCATGGTCTGAAAAATGTACATCATCCCCACCGATGCCACCTTTCCCATGTTGCCCATTGATTCGGAGATGTAATAGAGCAATGTGTCAATGATTTGTCCGTTTTGAAGGATGATGATGATCCCGCCGGCCAGCCCCACCACCATTGCCGCCGACATAATGTCTTTTACTCCAGCAATAAACAGGTTGGTGATCTTATTGGGTGAATAATTCATGGCTGCACCGGAGGCGATCCCCATGGCAAAAAACAGCGTTGCGATCTCCATGACATACCATCCGTACCCCATCACGCCGACGATCAGATACAAAATGGTAAACATCAGCAGGTTCAATACAAAAAAATGTGCCGATTTGCGGAGCGACAACAGGCTCGTGATCAGAAAAATGCCCGTCAGCACCGGGATAACCGGGAATGTGGCCGACGAATTACCCACTTTCAGGGTGGTGTAGGGCATCTTTACGGAATATATGATCATTACGATCAAGATGATCAAAAAAGTGATCCATGCCGATTTGGGAGTGTGGTATTCAATGTTTTCGATATCTTCCGATTTCCCTCTTTTACGCCAGTATTCATCGTCCTCATAAACGGGCGAAAGTTTCGGATTTCTTTTGATCTTTGCGGCATACCTTAATATCCAGACGATCCCGACGGCATTGATGACAATCCAACTGAAAAAACGGTATTCGATCCCCGAAAAAAGCGGCAGATCGGAAAGCCCCTGGGCAATACCGATGGTAAAAGGATTGAGCAGCGCACCCGCAAAACCCAGTCCGGCAGCAACAAAACACATGGAAACACCCACAATGGAATCGTATCCCATGGTGATGGCAAGCGGAACAAAAATGATGATAAATGCAATGGTCTCTTCGCTCATGCCGTAGATGGCTCCGAACGAGCTGAACATAAGCATGATCAGGGTGATGATGATATTATCTACGCCAAGGAATTTCAACACCCTGTTATGCTCCAGTTTTTTGGTAAATCCCAGAAAAGCATATATCCCCACGTCGATGGCTTTGCTGTTGTTCATGATCCAAAATGCACCTCCGATGAGCAGAATAAATACGATGATGTCGGCTTTGTCAACAAAACCGTCGAAGACGGCTGAAAAGATCTGCCAGGTTTGCGGATGATTGTCAATGTAATGAAAAGATTCGCTTTTGATGACCTCCCGTTCGGTTTCGCCTACTTTCACCGTGTGTCTTTCAAAAGTCCCCCCGGGAATCACCCAGGTGAGCAAAGCGGCAAAAACGATGATGGCAAAGACAATAACATAAGTATGCGGAATCTTTGTTTTGTTGAGCATGCTTCTTTCTGTGGTTAATGGATGATTAATTATTGTGCCAGTGTGAATCGCAGGGTAATCCCGCCGTTGGTGGTCGAATTCCGGTATTGCGACGAAACGTACGGGTTGTTGATGACTTTATCGAAAAAGAGTTTGATGTCGAGGCGCTGATTGATCATGTAATCTGCCGAAGTATTGATGGAGATTACCTTTTGTCCTGTTGATATCTGGTTGATGTCTTCGTCCAGCCTGCGCAAAATCGTTTTGTTCGATTTGATGGAAAAATCGGCCCGCAGGTTGAGGTCGCTGCTTACACTCTTTCGCGTTCCTCCTCCTCCCATTGACCGGACGGCAAATTTTACATTCTTGATACGATACCCGGTACCGATGACAATTTCGTTGCTGGTGATCTCCGTCAATTGGTTGTTGACAAAACTCATTGCCAGATTCCTCGATTTTTTGATCTCAAATTTCGCCATCAGGCTGTTGACCATGGTCATGTCGAAGGTGATCAACGGTGCAAATTGTTCCACAATACTCACCTGATTGATCTGGTATTCGGGGATGAAGTTGTTGTTTCCGTCAATGGCATTGGGAAAACCGGCTGTTTCGGCAAAAAGAATGTTGGACTGATACGATCCGATACTGTACGAGCAGCGGTAGCCGTGTGTAATGGTAATGCTCCGGAGGAATTTTTTCAGGAATTCAATCTTCGAAAGGCCGTTGTATGTTATTCGCCAGTTGGGAAACGGTATCTTGGGCATGGCATTCAATGCATAGGATGAAGCTTCTCTTCCGGCGTATGCCGACATGAACGAAAAGAGCAAAACCTCCTGTTGTGTAGGGCCATATCCTTCGGGAAAGCCTGTTGAATCCACAACATTGCCGCTCCAGTTTGGATTTTCACTGGCCAGCCTGAAAGCAACCACCTGCCTGTTTTCTTTCATCCGGACGAAATTTTCATTGATGTTCTGGTCGTCATCTTTTGCCCAGGCTGTTTTCCATCCCAGGAACGACATGCTGAAGCTGCCGTTGTCAACGGGAGAAAACGAATGAAACTCCCCGACGGCATCGGCCTTGAAATATTCCTGATGAACGTACGTATGCGTTCTGTCGGCAGTAATTTCTATTTTAAAATCCCGTATCGGTTCCACCGTCGCTCGGAAATTCATCTGTTCGCTGAACTTGTTCACATAGGCCGTGTTCAGCAGTGTGTCGGAGGTAAGCCAGCCATTTTGTACGGCCATTTGACGGATGTCTTTCTGACTGCCGAACACAAAGCCCAGTCCCGGAGCATTGTATCCCCAGTTGTTGCCGATCATACCCGGTTGCGGTTTGAAACCGGGCAAAAACGTTCCATTGCCCTGATTGTAGGACAATGATGCTCTTTTGACTGACATCAGCAATCTTAAAAAGCCGTCACCAACAATCTTGAAATAATTTGTCTTGGGTTTTGTCTTTGTCGTGTCGGCAGGCTTTTGGGTTTGCTTTTGCCTTTGCGGTGTCCGTGGCGTCGAGCGGCTGTTCTTTTTACCCTGATTCACCTTTTTAAAATACGGAACTTTATTGTACAGTTTGTCGAAACTTACATTACCGTTAAGCTGGATGATGTTTGAGTTTTCGATCTGATTTCCCTGCGTGGTTTGTATCGAAACAGGAGAGGCCGTCCAGTGGTAGGTTGCCTGATAACGTGCCGTGGCTGTTATCCAGTCCAGCATCGGAAATTTATTGATGGGGATGGTGTAGTTCACCGAAAAGTTCTGCGAAAATAAATTTTTTGTCCCAAGCTGTAATAACTGATTTTTAATCTGTTCTTTTTTGATGGGATAGGTCGGATCGTCTTTGTCGAGCCCTCCGGGAAGCTCCTGAACGTATGATTGTACCGAGGCTTGGTAATCCACCCTTAAAGAGGTAGCAAGGTCCCACTTCAGGTCGAAGTTCCGGTTCCAGTCCCACTTTTTCAGATAAGTGGGCTCCATGATAACAACGTACTGGCTCTTGTTACGCAGTACTTTTTTGCTGTACTGTCTGTTCATGTCGGTCCTGAACGAAAGCAGTTTGGGCATCAGTGTAAAGTTGAAATCTTTAATCAGTGAGAACGCTTTTCCTTTGATCTTTCCGAAAGGCTTGTAATTTTTCGGATTGTTGCTGAAGTTATATCCCAGACCTCCTTTGTAGGTCTTTTCATCATGATACTGAACGTCAACATTTCTTGAATAAATCTCGGAAAATGAATAGGTGAAATCAAAATTCTCGAAATCGTAAAAATGATTCTTCGATGATGCCCCCATCTTATCCTTCCTGACATTGATAAAGTTCAGGTTTCGTCGCATCACAAAATCCTCATTCAGGGACTTGATGGAATCCTGTGCATGTTTATCCCATGTTTTCAGGTCTTCCTTCAGAAGAATGTCGGGGTCGAGTTGGTTGTATTTGGGTGTGATCTTCGACTGCGAATAATCGAAGTGCATGGGTACCCGCATTCCGAATTTTTCGGGAAAGAATTTGCCCAGTTCGAGATTGGTTGAAAAATCAAAAGATTTCACATATTGTTTTGCCAGCTCATTGGTTTTTTGCTCGATGCTACCAAAATTCGGTGTGCTGTAAAGGCCCGACAAGGCGATGTTACCAAAGTCGGCAAGGTCTGTTTTGAGGCGTCCGGTAGCGGCAAATCCACTGTGTTTGTTAAAGTTCGTCAACCGCAACTCGTCCACCCATATCTCTGCGCTTTTGCTCTCTCCGTCATCATTATCTGAAAAAGCTGTTTTCTTGGGATTTCTTAACCCGATCATGATGGCCTTCACATCACTTAAGCTCGGGCTACCGATAACCGTAACTTTGTTGACACCATCATAGGCATAATACGGAATGTTGAGCAAAGCACCCATGCCCGGCTGACGCATGGCCAGATTCCGCTGTTCCTTGAAATTGGCAAGCCGCTTCAGGTCGATATTGAAACGGTTGGCTTCGGGCCAGATGGCTTCCGGATCACTGGATGAAGTGTACCAAGGGGTAAATGTCAGCGGTACTTCATATTCGTAATAATTTTCGGTAAGGTCCGATCCGATGCGGATAAAGATTGTAAGATCGCCGTAGTTGAGGTCATCTTCCTCGATCAGTTTTTCGGCATGAACGAACATTTCCAGATTTCCGTACTCTCTGAAATCGAAATCAGTGGTTTTGTAGGCACCCCTTGCATCGCCGTCAATCAGGTTCTTCACCCGCAATACCATGGATTGTTCGTTAAGCTGTTGCTGGTTTGTGGTTCCGATATTGATTTCCCTTTCGATGCCCGGAGGTATCACATAAGGTATGGGTGAACGTTTTCCGTTTTCCTCGATGTTAACGGCAAGGATATCAAATGAAGTTTCGCTTTGGATATCGTTGGGAATGTATTCGCCGGGGGAGAGCAGGTCGTACCGGTATCTTCGCCATTCTCCGCGTACAAGCTCCAGAGTGGCAAAACGTAAAACCATCGGTCTCGAAAAATCTTTCATGAACATCCGCATAAAACGAATGGATTGGAAATCCTGAATGCCTCCGACAATTCTCTGTGGATTCCGGATGGGGATCTTAAACTGATACCAGCGCACATCACCCACTTGTCCGTTGGGCAATCTGATGCCCTGTGCATGATAAACATCCGTGATAAAATTTTCTCCTACATTCATTCTATTGGGGTCCAGATCAACTTCGTATTGAAAATACCGTTCCGATTCACTCAATGTATTATCACGATTGATGTCCTCAACATTGGGCCATGTTGTTTCAGCCGTGGGGTAGGTCTCCGGGTTTTGTGCATCCGTGGGAGAGTTTCCGTCGGGCCCGTTGAACTTTTTGTACCGGTTGAGGATGCTCGCATAGGTAGGACTGTTGTCGTAGTCCGTTCCCCTGAAATAATGGTAGTCATCGTTTGAAGGGTCGTCAAGTGCTTCCAAAAATGCCTGTGATGCCGTACCGTATAGATTGGCGATCTTTTCAAGATATTGTGTATTGAAAAACGATCTTTCATCATCGTCCCGCAAACCGTCATAACCGACATCCTGATACGGCCTCGAATCGGGATCGTTACTGAAATTATCAACCAGAGCCTGTAGGGTAGGCACACGTCCCCAGATTGTTGTGTCCACATTTTCCACCACTTCGGAAACAGGAAGTCCGTTCTCGTAACTTTTTCTTGAATCTCGCAGGATATCTTCAGAAATGTCACCGAGGTTGAAATAGAGTTTCCCGGAATTGGTCTCGTCTTTGGTAAAAGGATCCATCAACCAAAACTCAATGTACTCAACATTGGTGGCATCAAAGTCGGTGGATTCAATTTTACGCATGATCCCGCCCCACCGTGTCTCGGGCTCTTTCAAACTCCCGTCTTCGTTAATCCCTGCCGAATAGGAAGTGGGGTCCACGTCGTAATTGTAAGGCCCACGCTCGGTGGGATAATAACCGATATTCAGCACCGGAATGTTGGTGGGAATACCGTTAGGGGTTTCCTTGTTGGGGAATACTTCGGTCTCAAGCACCTGACGTACATCGTTATCCGACAGTTCATTCAAATCCACATTGGGAGGACGCAAATTACCCGTTTCGTTATAAAACAGCGGATCGATGATATACCATGCGATCTTGGCCCTGTTGTATCCGTAGGCCAGCCCTGTATTGGTGGCCGCTTCAGGAAACATGCCCGCTTCAGTTTGCTTTTGCGGCGTACTGGCGAGAAACCACGAGCTGATGTTTTTCAGGTCGATGGTTGATTTACTGCCTTCAAAATTATCAATGTATGATGTTCCCGTTTTGCCGATGATCTTTGAATGCCCCGGGATAAACTGGGCAAATTCACCGTCAAAAGTAATTCTGGATTCTTCTTTTGTGGAAATGAACGGAAGCAGATCAACCATTTTCGTGATGAACTTCGAGTGCGTCTGGTAAGCAACGTCCATTCCCCAGATGGTGTTTGATATGGGTTCGTCGCCGTAATTGACTTTTTGTGTCAGCGGACGCTCGGTAAGGTTGAGGATCGTACCGCCGATATTGAAATCGGGGCTTACGCGATAGTCAACGTGCGTTCCCATCAGCCTTTTGGTCTGAACATTGAAAAACGACTGGCTTTCCATGGAAATGTTGATGGGTGTACCCGAATTCAGTACCCCTTCGTTGATGATCTTTACCCGTCCGAGGGTGTAATCAACGGTGTAATCTACATTTTCAACCAACGGTACACCACCTGCCGTTACCGTTACCGAACCCTGCGGCACATTCATTGCGTTCAGCGAAATTTCGGAACCGGAAGAGGATTTGTAAAACCCTTCGATGATGAATTTGTTCTTTTCGGGATATTGCTGTGCTCCGTTTTTGGTAAGGGTGTAAAGCGAATCATAGGCAAAATTATCGGCAATGTTGTCGTCGTTGATCTTACTGCGAAGGTAATTGCCGAAAGGTTCCAGACAAGTGAAATAAATTCTCCCGTTGGATGCCTGTATGGTACCACCGTTGGTCGCGGCATGGTCAATGAAGTCGAAAATGCCGTCGTGGGGCGGGTTGAGTTGCGGGTCGAGGTTGTCGAAATTCAAAACCTGAATAAGCGGTACGCCGCTTACATTTCCTGCGTCGGTAAGGTAACCTGTGGGTACGCCGTTTTCGTTGCCCGAATAAAGAATGTTCAAAATAAAATCTTCGCGTTGAACCTGATAAGCTCCGATGGCATAAACGTTTTTCATCATCAGGTTCCAGATGGGTACTTTGGTGTTCAGCGAGGTGCTTTTCAGCAATTTCACCATCAGACAGCTTGGTGACGATATCCCCTGGTCAGAAAATTCACCTACCTGATAAACCGTGGTATCTCCGATGACATTGTACTGATATGCCACCGCAAGGGTTTGATCCGAATTGAGCGTCGAGTTGAGCGAAATAAAGCCCAGCTTACTGTTAAAGGTGTATTCATTGGGATTCAGCCGGCGTGCATTTTCCACCTTCACATAATCCGTCCCCGGACTGAAATTAAATGCCGGGCCGGTCAGAATATTTGTCACCGTATTGATATCGCGCACCTGGGTTTCATATTGCATCAGCATATCCATCAGGTTATTTGACCGGTAACCGTCGGGAAACACACTGGTGCCCGGTTCGATACCCGGACTGTAGGGTTGCTTTTCTCCCATGTCCTGAAATGCAATGATGTTTCTGTTTTCGGTAACGGCTGCGCCGATGTTGGTAACCCACACTTCTATTTTCGTAATGTTCACATTGGAACGGATGATGGGCAAGGTGGCAAGGGCACTGTCGAAGTTGTCCCTGAAATATTGTGCCAGCAGGAAGTGCTTGTTTTCTTCGTATTCATCACTGTGCAACGTAAAATAGTTGGTTTGGGCGCCGCCCTGAACGGTAATACTGGATGATTCGCTTTTCTGTTCCGAAAAAATAGCCGTTACTGTTGTCCTCCCGAACTTCAATTGGGTTTTGATGCCAAACAGCGCCTGACTTCCTTTTATCAGCGTACTGTTCAGCGGCAGGGTGACATTACCAGCTTCAATCAGTTGCAGTATCTCGTCTTCTTTGCCTTCGTATTTCAGGTTGAGTTTATTTTCAAATTCGAAGGTGGCTTCGGTATTGTAATTGGTTTGAAATTCGATTTTATCACCGATCTTGGCCAGTACGCTCATCTGTATCTGTTGCTGAAAGTCGAAGTTTACCACATTTTGCTGCCGGACGTTAAGGGTAGGGTCATCCCGCCTGTTGCCCAGCACGCCGAAGGTAAGTTGTGCGGACCCTTGCGGCCTGATGTCAATGGTGTTGGAGCCGAAAATCTTTTCAAATGCCGCACCACCCACATAAATCTGGGGGATGATGCCGTCTCCCGTGGCTTTCGATCCGGCGGCTTTGGCACGTTCCGACCAGTAATTGTTGATCGACCTGTCAAGGTCATATTTCAGGTATTCATCCAGCGACATGGTGTACGGCAACCGGTAATCAATGTCACCGATTTTCTTTCTGATGACGTACTGGTTGGTTTCGGGATCGTATTCCACTACCGTTTGGACACTTTGCGGCTCTTTCAGGAACATAGGTGATTGCTCTTCGGGAGCGATCACATTGGCATTGTCGTGAAAAGGATAAATCAGGTTGATGGTGTCGCCGGTTCCGGTACTGTCGGGTGGGGGAGGCGCCAGCAAAAAAACACTGGGACCGGTTTCTACGGATGGTACACTGAACCCCATGATAATCACAAGGGTTACCGATACAAACAGGAAATAAGACAGATATGTTAATTTGTGTCTCAAAGATCGCTCTTTTCGATGATGCAAGTAAATAACTTTTATTACGCTATCCAAAAAAAAGAGGCCCTGAACTGCACTTGTGCATTCGACCTTTCTGATTCCAAAAAACTGCTTCCGCAGCTCAAATTACCGCCAGATAATTGTTATAAAACCCGCAAAGCTTCCTTAATCAATTGCTCAACAGTGTAGTCGGGATTTTGCTTCAATACCCTATCCAATGCTTTCTCTGCTCTTGCTTTTACGAAGCCCAGCGTTGATAAACCAATTAACGCCTCATCTTTACGGGTATTGTGTGTTATTCCCAAAATTTCGGGGCTGATGGTCTCTTTCCGCATTTTATCCTGCAGGTCAACGATGATGCGCTGTGCCGTTTTGTTCCCGATCCCTTTTACCGATTGCAAAACCTGCAGTTCACCCTGCCGGATTGCAGCAAATATCTTGTCTGCCGATAACGATGAAAGCATCAGTATGGCAGTGCTGTAACCTACTCCCGAAACCGAGATCAACAGCCTGAAAAGCTGCCGTTCGGCAACATCTGCAAAACCGTAAAGATTGTACCCGGTTGGCGTTGTCGCTTCGATCTTAAAAGCAAGATGCGTAAACAACTTTACCGTGTCGAGGTCTTTGATCTTCGAAAATGTTTGCAGTGTGATGTTGAGGGTGTAACCAATGCCGCCCGTTTCCAGTACAACATTTGTCGGATTTTTTTCAACGAGTTTCCCGTAAAGGTATTCTATCATAATTAATGGTTTTGTTTATTCAATTTTATCGGTCATGTCAGGCATCTGAAAATATCCATGATCAGGCAGGATGACAAAGGTTGCTTGTTGTTTTTCAACCGCCGGAAATGTATTTTGCTGCCGAGAAACTGCCCCGAAAAATAGGCGGCCACCAAAAAAACATAGGTTGTCCAGTGAAATCCTATCCCGCCGAAGATGCGTAAAGCGATAATAAACGGTACGGGCAAATGAACGGCCAAAAACCATTGCAGTCCGAATTTTTTAACATTTGCCCTCCAGTATCCGAACGGCAGGTTGAGCAAAAACGTAATGATGCTGACGATGATCAGTTTTGTTGTTAACGACATGGGTTCAATGTATGATTTTCCGTGCTATGAAACGTCCCGTATAAGAATCTATTGTTTCAGCCAGCGCTTCAGGAGTTCCCTCAAAAACAATGTTTCCGCCTTTTTCGCCGCCCTCCGGACCCAGATCAATTACCCAGTCGGCGGTTTTGATCACCTCGGGATTGTGCTCAATCACCACAATGGTATGTCCGTTCTCAATGAGCGCATTAAATGCATCAAGCAAGTGGCTGATGTCGTGAAAATGCAATCCCGTGGTGGGCTCGTCAAAAATGAACATTGTCGGTTTCTCGGAGATTCCTTTGGTCAGGAACGAGGCCAGCTTGATGCGTTGTGCTTCCCCGCCCGAAAGCGTACTGGATGACTGTCCCAGTTTTAGGTAGCCCAATCCCGTATCCTGTAAAGGTTTCAACCTGGCAAGTATTTTTGTTACGGCGGCTTTGGCAGAAGTGTCGCTGCCGAAAAAATCTATGGCTTCATTAACGGTCATGTCGAGGATGTCGCTGATATTCCTGCCCCGGTAAGTGATGTCCAATACTTCATCTTTGAAGCGTTTTCCTCCGCATGCTTCACAGGTCAGGTAAATATCGGCCATGAATTGCATCTCTATCTTTACCACCCCTTCGCCTTCGCACTCTTCGCACCGTCCGCCGGGAATGTTAAAAGAAAAATATCCGGGTTTGTAACCGCGTACCTTTGCCAGTTGCTGCCCGGCAAACAATGTCCTGATTTCGTCGTAGGCTTTGACGTATGTTGCCGGGTTTGACCGTGATGACCGTCCGATGGGGTTTTGGTCAACAAATTCAATAGCCCCGATCTGACGGATATCTCCCGTGATCTTATCAAATTTCCCCGATTGTTCGGCGTATCCGTTAAGTACCCGTTTCAGGGCCGGATAAAGCACACCTTTTATTAAAGAAGATTTTCCCGATCCGCTGACACCTGTGATAACCGTCAGAACATTGAGCGGGAATTTTACGGAAAGATTCTTAAGGTTGTTTTCCCTTGCACCTGTAATTTCGATGTAATCTCTCCATTTTCTCCGCGTGACGGGCAAAGGGATTTCCATTTTTCCGTTCAGGTACTGCGCCGTAAAACTGGTATTGTTTTGAAGTATTTCATCCAGAGTGCCGTTTGTTACGATCTCTCCGCCGTGTGCACCGGCCAGGGGCCCGATGTCAATGATCTGGTCGGCCGAACGGATGATGTCTTCGTCGTGCTCAACGACGATCACCGTATTTCCTTGTTCTTTCAGTCTTTTCAGAACTTTGATCAGCCGGTATGTGTCACGGGGATGCAGCCCGATGCTCGGCTCATCAAGGATGTACATCGAGCCGACAAGATTGCTGCCCAGCGAAGTTGCCAGATTGATCCGTTGCGATTCGCCTCCCGAGAGGGAAGAGGAGAGACGGTTCAGTGTAAGGTACCCCAATCCGACATCACACAGGAACATCAACCGGTTTCCGATCTCAATCAGGATTCGCCTTGATACTTCGGTTTCATACGGCGGGAGTTCCAATTCGTCGAAAAAGTTCTTCAATGTTTCCAGCGGCATCAACACCAGTTCGCTAATGCTTTTTCCTGCAACTTTAACATAATTGGCATCTTTTCTCAACCGTGTTCCGTGACATTCCGGACATTCGGTCTTGCCGCGGTAGCGCGAAAGCATTACACGGTACTGTATTTTATAGGTCTGTTCTTCAACCTGCCGGAAAAACTCATTGATCCCTTCAAAATATTTGTTTCCTTTCCACAAAAGCTCTTTTTGTTTTTTGCTCAATTCATAATAGGGTTTATGAATGGGAAAGCCGAACAGGTGTGCATGATTGATCAACTGTTCTTTCCACAATCCCATTTTTTCTCCCTTCCACGGCGCCACGGCTCCCTGATAAACCGACAGGCTTTTGTCGGGGATCACAAGGTTTTCGTCTATGCCGATGATGCTTCCGAAACCTTCACATTTTTTACAAGCACCGTAGGGATTGTTGAAACTGAACAGATTGACCGAGGGCTCCTCGAAGGTGATGCCGTCAAGCTCGAACCGGTTGGAAAACTCGTGTGTTTCCATGCCTTTTCCCGTAAAGACTTCAACAAAACATTTACCGTTGCCCTCGTAAAAGGCCGTTTGTACCGAATCGGCCAGCCGGGAACTTAATTCTTCGTTTTCACTGCTGATGACCAACCGGTCAACAACGATTTTTAAATCCCGGCCCTTTCCGACAATTTGATTGTCGTTCAGCAATGTTTCTATTTTAACGACTTCTTCCCCGTCGAGTATCCTGTTGAATCCCTGTTGAAGCAAGATGGTGAGCTGACTTTCAAGGGTACGCTTTGCATTGATGTGGAGCGGACTTGTTATCAAAAGTTTTGTTCCCGGGCCGAGGTTATTACAAAAATCCACCACATCCGACACGCGGTGCCTTTTCACCTGTTTTCCCGAAACCGGTGAAAATGTTTTTCCGATCCTTGCAAAAAGCAGTTTCAGATAATCGTAGATTTCCGTTGAAGTCCCCACTGTGCTGCGCGGATTGCGCGAGTTTACCTTTTGCTCGATGGCAATGGCCGGCGAAATGCCTTTGATGTAATCCACCTCGGGTTTTTGCATCCTTCCGAGAAACTGCCTGGCGTAGGCACTCAAACTTTCAACATATCGCCGCTGCCCTTCGGCATACAAGGTGTCGAATGCAAGAGAGGATTTTCCTGATCCAGAAAGTCCGGTGATGACACAAAGCCTGTTGCGTTCAATGGCTACATCAATATTTTTCAGGTTGTGAACCCGCGCTCCTTTGATTAAAATAAATCTCCCCGGATCCAACGCTTCTTTTTGTCCTTCAGGCATTTTGTTAGAAATTGTAAGTTGATGGCATGCTTTTTGCGAATTTTTAAGAAATCAAGCAAAATTAAAATAAAATTTGGTGATTAATATTTTTTGTCTATATTTGCAGCACTTAAACGAATAAATTCATTGAGACACAAGTTTTTTCTAACCAAAATATAGGAGGACCGATTATCGAATAAAACTCTACTCTTTGTTAATGAACATAAGAAAGGAGACCAATATGAAAGCTCAAATTCCAAGCGACAAGGAATTGATAAGTAGCTATTTGGAAGGTAATCAGGTCAGTCTTGAAAGATTAATCCATCGCCATCAGAACAGGGTGTTTGCATACATTCTCATGGTTGTGAAGGATAAACAACTGGCGGATGACATTTTTCAGGATACCTTCATTAAAGTTATCAATACAATCAGATCAGGCGCTTACAAGGAAGAAGGGAAATTCATCCAGTGGGTAATGCGTATTGCACACAATCTGATCATTGATTTCTTCCGCAAATCGAAAAGAATTCCCGTTGTTGAAAACGACAACGATGAGTTTGATATCTTCGACACCATCAGGTTTACCGATCCGTCGGTTGAAGACCAGATGATCACCGATCAAATTCACGATGACGTCAGAAAACTGATCGAATTGCTCCCTGCCGAGCAAAAAGAAGTTTTGTTCATGCGTCATTATTCGGAAATGAGTTTTAAAGACATTGCGGAGCAAACCGACGTGAGCATCAATACGGCACTTGGAAGGATGCGTTATGCGCTGATTAACCTGCGTAAACTGATCAATGAAAAAAACATCATTCTGACCAAGTAATTTTCACTCAAAATTTTTTAAGAGCAAAATATTTGTTGCCGTTGTTTCGTTAACCTTTCTGTTCACTGAATCGTTAACATAACAATAGCCTATGCAACATTTTACTACGCTCAATGATCTGATCCTTTTCGCTTATTGTGAGTCCGGAATGCCCGATGCCTCGGATTATCAGAAGATGATCAACGCGGACGGCAAACTTTCAAAACAATACAAATCAATTAAAAAAGTGAAAAATTACCTCAATAAACTGAAAGTAGGGCCCAGTGAATTTGTGATCAAAAACCTTTTGAATTATTCAAAAGCATTATCGGTTACCCGTTCCCAATCGGCAGGTAACATTAGTTTAGTAATGAACTAAAAGTCCCTTGAGGGACGACAGAAAAAATTAATAGGCCATCGGTTAAATCCGGTGGCTTTATTATTTTTGCAAAAAATTGAAGACCATTGACAAAAAAAGAACGTTTTCGTCGTTTTATCGAATATTTTGTAAAAAATCAACCCGACGCCAATACGGAACTGAAATATACAGATCCGTACGAATTGTTGGTCGCAGTGATTTTATCCGCACAATGCACCGATAAACGGGTGAATATCATTACTCCGGAATTTTTTCGGAAATTCCCTTCGCTTGAAGCCCTTTCGGTTGCCGCGGAAGAGGAGGTGTATGCGCTGATCAAAAGCTGCTCGTATCCCAACAATAAAACGAAACACCTCATTGGCATGGCGCGGGCGGTCATGGAAGATTTCGGCGGCATTGTCCCGTCGGATATTGACGATTTGCAAAAACTGCCGGGTGTGGGACGCAAAACGGCCAATGTCATTGCGTCGGTGTATTTTTCCAAACCGGCGATGGCCGTTGATACGCATGTGTTCAGGGTTGCCGCACGTTTGGGGTTGTCCACTCGTTCGAAAACTCCGCTGGATACCGAAAAACAACTGGTGCAGTATATCCCCGAGGAGTACGTCGCAAGGGCACATCACTGGCTGATCCTGCACGGAAGGTATATTTGTCAGGCCCGTAAACCCAAATGCGACCAATGCGGACTGACGGATTTTTGCAAATATTACCAGGTGGAGAACAAGGCAGGCTGACAAATTGATGATGTTAAATCTTTGTTGGAACAAAATAAAAATAAATCAATGGCATATTTGAATATTGGTGATCAGGCTCCCGGTTTTACGGGAACGGATCAGAACGGAAATCAGATCTCTTTGAAAGATTTCAAAGGGAACAAAATAATTTTATACTTTTACCCCAAGGCAAATACGCCGGGATGTACGGCCGAATCTTGCAATTTGAGGGACAATTATGATGATCTGACCGGAAAAGGATTTAAAATCATCGGCGTTAGTGCCGATAGCGTTGAAAAACAAAAGAAGTTTGCAGATAAGTACGATTTGCCCTTTCCTTTGATTGCCGATGAAGAACGTGAAATTCTGAAGGCTTACGGCGCATGGGGAATGAAAAAGCTATACGGAAGGGAATACGAGGGTATCCTGCGGACGACTTATGTGATTGATGAGAACGGCAGAATTGAAAAAGTATTTAAAAAAGTAAAAACGAAAGATCATGCTTCACAAATCCTTGAAGCAATGAAATAAAAATCTATTAAATCAGAAACAAAATGGCAAAAGAAAACCAAAATCAGGCAGATAAATCAAAAAAAGAAAAATTGCAGGCGCTCGAACGCACGCTGGGAAACATCGAAAAACATTACGGCAAGGGAGCCATCATGAAACTGGGAGATTCGGCAATTGAAAAAGTGCCTGTCATTTCCACGGGTTCCATCGGACTGGATGCGGCTCTGGGTGTAGGTGGTTTGCCGCGGGGAAGGGTCATTGAGATTTACGGTCCCGAATCTTCGGGAAAGACCACACTGGCACTTCATGCAGTGGCGGAAGCACAAAAAGCCGGCGGCATTGCCGCATTCATTGATGCAGAGCATGCCTTCGACCGGTTTTACGCCGATAAACTTGGTGTGGATACCGAAAACCTCTTCGTGTCGCAACCCGATAACGGAGAACAAGCCCTGGAGATCGCCGACAATCTGATCCGCTCGGGGGCCATTGATATCATTGTGATCGACTCGGTGGCGGCGCTAACGCCCAAAAGCGAGATCGAGGGAGAGATGGGTGACTCGAAAATGGGATTGCAGGCCAGGCTGATGTCGCAGGCATTGCGCAAGCTTACATCAACCATCAGCAAAACCGGCGCCATTTGTATTTTCATCAATCAGTTGCGCGAAAAGATCGGTGTGATGTTCGGTAATCCGGAGACCACAACAGGTGGAAATGCACTGAAATTTTACGCCACCATCCGGCTCGACATTCGTCGTATCGGACAGATCAAAGATACCGAAAGTGTGAATGGAAACAGGGTGCGTGTCAAGGTCGTGAAAAACAAAGTGGCTCCGCCGTTCCGCAGTGCCGAGTTTGACCTCATCTACGGTGAAGGGATATCCAAAACAGGTGAGATCATCGACCTGGGGGTGGAGTTTGAAATCGTGAAAAAAAGCGGCTCGTGGTTCAGCTATGGCGAAACCAAACTTGGGCAGGGCAGGGAAGCGGTGAAAAATCTTTTGCGCGACAATCCCGAATTGCTTGAAGAACTGGAAACAAAAATCCGTACCGCACTCGACGAAAAATCCAAATATTAAACCGCCGAAAGTAATGAAAAAATACGCTGCATTGTTTTTGGGAACAGCACTGCTGGTGATATTGTTTTCGTGCAACCATGACAGCGCCGGAAAAAAGAATGCAAACGCTGAAGCAGATACCCTTGAAAAGGTGAATCCGCTATCGGAGATCAACCGGAAAATTGCCGGCGACAGCACCGACGACCGCCTGTACATCCAAAGAGCCAGGTATTACCTTTCGGTGAACAAAACCGACAGTGCCTTCAGGGATATTTTGATTGCCATTGACATGAACCGGCGAAACCCGGACAATTATGTCGCCCTCTCGGATGCATACCTTGTGGTTGGCAATGCAAACAAATGCAAGGAAGCACTGGATAAAGCCCTTGCATTGGAACCCGGTAATCGTGAGGCACTGCAAAAACTGGCCGAATTGTATCTGATCATCAGGGACTATGACGAAACTTACCGTACGGTGGACAGGGCACTGAAAGCAGATCCGGTAAATCCCGAGATTTATCTCATTAAAGGAATGGCTCTGCTGGAGCAATCCGATACCGCTGCCGCAATTAACGCATTGAAAAAAGCCGTTTATCAGAATCCCGATTTCTATGAAGCCAACATTCAACTGGGAATCATTTACGGTGCAAAACACGATCCGCTCGCCGTAGAGTATTTCAATACGGCCATCAATATTTATCCCGAAAACAGTGACGCCTATTACAACCTCGGAATGTATTACCAGGAAAACGGTGAAATTCAAAAAGCCGTCTCAACTTACCGGACAATTCTTGAGATGGATCCCGGCAATGTTTATGCAACCTACAATCTGGGATATGTCAATCTGGTTTATCTCAAGGATTTCAACCGGGCCATAGAATTTTTTACAAAGGTTGTTCAAACTGACCCTTCCTATGCCGAAGCGTATTACAACAGGGGCTATGCCTACGAACTGCTCGGCCGATACGACAGTGCCCGGAGTGATTATCGCAAAACACTTGAGGTGAAAACAAATTACCCGAAAGCCATTGACGGATTGAACCGTCTGGAGTAATTAAAATTCAGCGGGGGTTTTTCTTCTGATTCATTTTATGGGGCCAAAGTGTCGGCAAACATGCCGATCTCTTTTACCACCGCATCCGACTCTTTCTTGAACCTGCTGAAGTAGTCGGAGAAATCGACGTTATTGTCAACGGGAATGTTTTTCTCTTTTTTTTCGGCCAGCGTTCTGGAAGCATCTTCAAACTGCTGGATAAAGCGCATGAATTCGTTATCCACATCCACAATCTGCCTGAAATTGGCCTTTATGGTATGTACTTCCATCTGGATGGCCTGGTAGTCGAATTTCCGGATGGCTTCCTCGAGTTTGGTGATCCTGTTCCGGTAATCATCCGGTATCATTTTCAAAACGTCATAGGCAAGTTCTTTTCCTCCCAGCTCAATGTATTCGGCAATGTATTTGCTGTGGGGATTGATATACTCAAACATAATTTTTCTGCATTGGTTGCAACAAAAATAGAAATTTTCCGGAAATCAACGCCAACGGTTCATTTCTTTTTTAACGGAGCAATTTTACATTGACCGGTTGCAAAGGCGCAACTGCTGCATTTGTTGACGGGTTGGTTGAAAAAACGGATGACCTTGACCACTGCGATAATGACCGTGACGATAAGAATGCAATATGTGATGAGTTCCTGTATCATGATTGATTTTATTGAAAAAATAACGACCCCAACTGATTAACGAGCAATGCAGCCAGATAGGCCAGCGAAGTTGTATAAAGGGCCAGGAAAACAGCCCATTTCCAGCCGCCTGTTTCTTTTTTTACGGCAGCCACTACCGCAATGCAGGGAAAATAAATGAGTACAAAGATCAAAAAAGCAAAGGCAACCACCGGCGTAAACACGGGTTGTCCCTTTTTCGGGCCGTAAGCGTAAGTTTCCGCCCGGAGTTTTTCCACAAGAGTTTGTTCGTTGCCGTCAAAACTGTTGGTTTGATACAGCACACCCATTGTGCTTACCACAATCTCTTTGGCGGCGGCGCCTGTGATGAGGCTGATGCCCATTTTCCAATCGAAGCCCAGCGGTTTAATGGCCGGTTCAATAAATTTTCCGAGTTTTCCAATCGCAGAGTTTTCGAGCCTGAAGGCTTGTTTGTTGGCTTTTATCCGGGCGATATCCATATCCAGTTTCATAAGAAGCGAATCCGATGCTTGTTGAATTTGTATATCCGGTGGAGTGACGATGTTTTGATAAACCGTTTCCAGTTTGGCAATGTCCTGATCGAAAGTTTTCAGGACATTTTCGTTGCGGGGAAAATAGCCCATTGCCCAGATGATGATCACAGCTATCAAAATGATGCCGCCCATTTTCCGGAGGTATTGTGAGCCCTTGTACCACATGTTTTTTATGGTGGCCTTTAATGTCGGTAGGCGATAGGGGGGGAGCTCCATAACAAACGGCGCTTCTTCCGACTTGAAGATGGTTTTTTTAAAGATCAATGCTACCGTTGCGGCCAGGAGAATGCCGATGCCGTAGATGAGAAAAAGCATCGAGCTCGGATGTTCCGGAAAAAAGGCGCCGATGATAAGAATGTACACCGGCAATCTGGCACTGCACGACATGAACGGATTGATGAGTATGGTAAGGATGCGGTCGCTGCGCGATTCGATGGTACGTGTGGCCATTACCGCCGGCACATTGCAACCGAAGCCCATCAAAAGCGGAATGAACGATCGTCCGTGAAGACCGATCTTGTGCATGATCCTGTCCATGATAAAGGCAACCCGGGCCATGTAACCGGTATCTTCCATGAATGAAATGAAAAAGAAAAGGATCAGAATATTGGGCAGAAAAACAATCACGCTGCCCACCCCTGCAATAATTCCGTCAACAATAAGGTCTTTCAGCATCCCGGGAGGCATGGTGCCGCTGATATAATTTCGGAAGAGATTTACAGCTTCATCGATCCATTCCATGGGGTAACTGCCCAGCGTAAATGTTGTGTAAAACATCAGCCACATAAAAAAGATAAAGATGGGAAAACCAAATATCTTATGGGTTAAAAACGTATCAATAATCTCGGTTTCGGTTTTTGTTTTGCGTTTCAGCTTATTTTCGGTATAAGTTTCCTTGAGTGCTCCCGAAATGAAACCGTATTTGGAATCGGTGATCAGCGATTCGGTATCTTCCCCGAAATCTTTTTCCAGCGTATGTATTTCGTGGGAGGTGATTTTTTTTATCTCGTTGTAATTGTTCAGCCGCGACAGCGTGAAATCTGCCGATTCATCCTTTTCAAGCATCTTGATGGCATAAAACCTGGAAGAAACCTTATCGGTTAGGCTTTTATTTTTCCAGATTTCATCCTGTATTTTCCTGATGGAGCGTTCGATGGTTTTTCCGTAATTGATGTGGATATGCCTAACCGTGGGGTCGCGGTCCTCGTAAACATCAATCACTTTCCGGAAAAGATCACGGATCCCTTTTCCTTTGGAACCAACGGTGGGGACAATGGGGATTCCCAGCATATTGCCCAGCATCCGGTGATCCAGTTTATCTCCTTTGGCTTCCAGTTCATCGTACATGTTCAACGCAATCACTACCTTAACATCCATATCAATGAGTTGGGTAGTGAGGTAGAGGTTTCGTTCGATGTTGGAGGCATCCACCACATTGATGACGATATCGGGATGGCTGCCGATGATATGCTTTCTCACAAAAAGCTCTTCGGGCGTATAGGCGCTTAACGAGTACGTGCCCGGCAAATCGACGATATTGAGCAAATAACCGTCCTGCCTGAATTTGGCCATTTTGGCATCAACGGTAACCCCACCGTAGTTCCCCACTTTTTCGCGGGAACGCGAAGCATAATTAAATATCGTTGTTTTTCCGGAATTGGGATTGCCCACCAGGGCCACATCAATCACCTTCCCTTTTTCGGTGGCTTTTCTTTTCAGGATTTCTTCATCGATGACGCCCCTGAATTTTCCGTTGGAATTTTGTCCGGCAAGCTCTTTTTCGGAAACGACGACGATCATCTTGGCCTCACCCCGTCTGAGCGAGACTTCATAGTTCATCAAACGGTATTCGATGGGATCGCGCAAAGGCGCATTTTTGATCACTTCCACTACCTTGCCTTTCACAAAACCCATTTCGGTGATCCGTTTCCGGAAAGCTCCGCGGCCTTTTATCTTTGCAATTATGGCCTTTTCGCCTGCTTTAAGTTCGCTTAAATCCATTGATTCCGTTCAGGTAGTTGAATGATGTGTTAATTTAGAATGATTAAAAATTGCAAATGTATGTAAAGTTTTTAATATGACATTATCTGCATGAGGAATTTTTAAAAATCATCAAAATCCCCGCTATCCCTGTCGTTGTATTCGCCATAGAGCAGATAATGCAGCACTTTGATAACATTAACGATTCTGAACCCCCAGTGTGAAAAAAATAATTTTTTGATTTCCCAAACGGCAACTTTTTTGGCTTCGCGTACCGGTTTTTGATAGAGCAGCACAAAGTCTTTCATGTCCTGATAAATATCCGTCAGATTATCCGAAAGGCTTCCCTTAACAAGTTCATTGTCGGGATTATCGTTTTCGTTGAACCAATATTCATCATCATTTCCTATTTTTTCCCTCAAGTCGTTAAAAACATCCTGCCACTGTTCGGCCGTAACATATTTTTCATTTTGCGAAATATCAACCGCCTCGATATCCGGCAAAAGGGCGCCTTTGACATACAACAAGGGCAAAGCTTTGCTCAGTCCGTCAAAAATTTTATTTTTTTCCAGCCGGTCTATTTGCTCGACAAACAAACAGTATTTTTGCGCAACCGCCAGAAATTCAAGAACTAACGGAGAGTAAACGGCTTCATTTAAGATTTCTTCCTGATCCATAAAAAAATTTTACTTGCTTTTTTGTTAAAAATTAACTACTTTTATGTACTTAAAACAACCGAACAAAGTTAATACAAATCAATTTATGCCATTCAAATTTGATGAAGCTTAAAATGTTGGACAAAATGAATGACCGGGATAAAACAGCTTATAAAAAAAGATTGATAGAAGCATGCAGAGAGAGCCTCACTGCATCGGCCAGAAATATCAAGCTGGCGATGGATGAAGCCCAGAACAGTGCCAACGAATACGGAGTGCCCAAAGACAGATACGACTCGTACCGGACACAAATTCTGCGTAAAAGGGATATGTTCGGAAGACAACTTCAGCAAGCCATTGACCAGATTGAAATACTGAACAAGATAGATGTAAGGATCGTACACGAGAAAGTGGAATTCGGCTCGGTGGTCTTTACCGAAAAACAGAAGATGTTTGTTGCAACAGGCATCGGTAAAGTGAAATTTGAAGGCGAAGATATTTTTGTTATTTCGCCATATGTGCCCGTATTTGAAGCAATGAAAGGAAAAAAAACCGGTGATGATATTGATTTCAGGGGTGTAATAAACAAAATCGTCATGGTATTTTAATGGCCCCGCCCGGACAACTGAAAAGTTAAGTTCGGCTTATCCTCCTGCTTTTTTGGCACGATAACCTTCTTTGGTCAGAATCTCCAGTATTTTTTCGCGATGATCGCCCTGAATGATGATCTCGCCGTTTTTGGCCGTTCCGCCCACACCGCATTTTGTTTTCAGCAATTTTGCGAGCGTTTTCAAATCCCCGTCATCTCCGACAAAACCTTCGATCAACGTAACCACCTTGCCTTTTCGCTGTTTCCGGTCGAGCCATACTTTCAGGTTTTGTTCCCCGGGAGGTAAGGTTTCCTCCGTAGTACCATCATCGTACTCATAGTTGAAATCGGGGTCGGTCGAATAAACAACATTGCCCGTAATTTTTTTATGTTTTCCCATCGTGCAATTGATTTTTTACAAAAATAAACAAATGGTCTTTTCCGGCCTGCTTTTCGGATATTTGTATTCAAAACACCTATCCTTTCGGTAAACAAAATCTTTGAAATTAAAACCCTTTGGGAATCACTACAGATTTTTTCGCTTTTATCCGATGTTGCTGCAATGTGAGGTTATCCTGCTTTACCTGCAAAGTTGCCGTTGGTAAGATGCCACGGATTGCCGGCTCAGTTACCTGAAAATAAAACCTTTTTTCAACGGATCTTCGGGATCGAACCAAAACTCGTTCCTGCCGGTAAAGAAAGCTGTACCCGACACTTCTGGAATCACGGCGCGATGAGGTCCGTAGGAAGTTTCCTCAACGATCTTCACCTCCATGGTGGTTCCAAGAATACTTTCAATGGTGATCTTTTCGCCAGCGTTCAGCTCCCCTTTGGCATGATGGATGGCGGCACGACCACTCACTCCCGACCCCGTGGGAGAACGGTCAACTTCCCCTTCGGCAAAGATGCACACATTGCGGCTGTGGTTTTTCTTATCGTAAGGCTCGCCGATAAATATCGTACCGTATAAGAAACTCAAGTCATCTTCAAAGGGGTGTTTGATCTCAAATTGCTCCATCACGGCATGTTTGATCTTTTTGCCGTATTCAATCAGCCTGTTGTAGTCGCTGCCGTCAAGTTTCAGTCCCAAAGGTTCGGCTTGCGTGTAAACATAAAAGGCTCCGCCGTATCCGATGTCAAATGTAACGGTTCCGATGCCGGGAACTTCGATCTTGCTATTTTCCGTCAGCATGAACGAAGGAACATTTTTAAAGATTGTGGAGTGTACTTTCGTACCCTCTCTTTTGAGGTGCAGCGTCACTCTTCCGGGAGGGGCATCAATCCTGACGACGTTTTGTTCAGGGGGGATCATGCCGGTTTCTCCAAGCAGTTTTCCCAGCGCGATCATGGCATGTCCGCACATGGTGCTGTAGCCTTCGTTGTGCATAAAAAACACCCCGAAGTCGCCGTCACCGGTAACGGACTCGGTGAGCACGGCACCGTACATGTCGGCATGGCCGCGGGGCTCGAACATGGTTCCCGTGCGGATGTCATCGTAATGGTCGCGAAAATACCGGCGTTTTTCCAGAATGGTTTTTCCTTTGATCTCTGGTAGCCCGCCGGTGAAGACCCGCAGCGGCTCCCCGCCGGTATGCATTTCAACCGTTTTGATGCGCAGCCAGTCTGAAGGCGGCTGCCATGAAAAATTTTCCAGAGTCATGTCAAAAGAAGTTTTAATATTACAGATGCGTTATTTCCCGATGAATTTGGGATGGCGTTTTTCTTTGAAGGCTTTCATCCCCTCCACATAATCGTGGCTTCTGTATGCTTTGATGCGCAACTCTTCGATCATTTCGTAGTCCGAAGGATTGACGGGATTGGATTTGGCCATGATGTTTAGCTGTTTCTTGGCCACCGAAACACTCAACGGTGAGTTGAAAGTAATGGTTCTTGCCAGCTTATATGTAAATTCTTCGATCTCTTCCGGATCGACAAGATGGTTCAGTGCGCCCATATGTTCGGCTCTTTCTGCTGAGATGGGTTTTGCGGTGAAAAACATCTCCTTGGCCGTATGCAGACCGAAAACACGTATCACGTGCAGGATGCCGTTTGAGTTGTAAGCCACGCCGAGTTTTGCAGGCGTTATGGCAAAGGTGGTGTTTTTTGTACCGATGACGATATCGCAAACGGTAGCCAGATCGCATGCCCCGCCCCAAATGCTGCCTTCGGCCATGGCGATAACCGGAGCAGGGAAGTTGCCGATGGCGCGCAGCACACGCTCCAGCGGATGATGATAGGGCAACGGGTCCATGCCCGGATCGGGCAACTCGTTGATGTACAATCCGGCCGACCATACTTGACTCCCGGGTTTCGACCTGATGATCACCACACGGGCATTTTTTTGCTCCAACTCGTCAAGTGCTTGTATCAGTTCTTCCAAAAGCTGAAAGGTCAATGCATTGCGCTTATCGTCGTTGTTAAAAGTAATGGTGCCGATATTGTTTTCCAGTGACACGATTATTTGTTCCATAAACAGATGTTTTATTTTTATGATGATGAATTGTTTTACTCATTTTTCATTTTGATGATGCGGCGTTTTCCGCGTGCTCAATGTGATGCGGGTTGTTTATCGGTAACCGGTTTTCCGGCAAAGGTAAACTTTATTGCCATCAGGGTAATGTCGTCCGACTGGGGCTCTCCGTGAGTGAATCTCCTGATGCTTTGGTAAATTACGTGAAGTAATTTATCGGTTGATTTTTCGGTATGGTTTCTCAAAACTTCTTCAAACCGCTCCTTGTTATAAAATTCCTTCTGTTTATTTTCGGCGTCGGTCACACCGTCGGTATAAAGAACAATCATGTCATCCTGTTCGAGTTTCAGCCTTCCGGTTTTGTATTTTTGATTTTCCAGCACTCCGAGGGCAGGCCCGTGGGTGGCCTGTATCTCAAAAATATCATTGTTCTTGAGCAGGTAGGGATAATTGTGACCGGCATTACAAAATGTCACTTCGCCGCTGGAAAGATTGAGCACACCGAAAAAAGCGGTGATAAAAAAGGAGTTGTCGTTTTGTTTGTATAAAACATTATTGATTTTGCTTACAATGTTTGCCAGCGACAAGCTGTTGTAATTCCCCGAGCGGATCAAAGTGAGTGCCACGGTCATAAACAACGCCGCAGGGACACCTTTGCCGGCCACGTCGCCAATGGCAAATCCGATTTCATCTTCCGAGAACTTAAAATAATCGTAATACTCGCCACCTAATTCTTTTGCCGGTTTGC
>JAOZMX010000019.1:26338-28799 GCA_029934065.1 Bacteroidales bacterium | reverse complement strand
TGCTTTTTGTTCATTTCTCCCGTAGCTTTGCTTGCTGAAAAACATAAAATGCAATGCAAATGATGAAATTAAAAATTCAAAAGGATTAAAAGATTTAAGTATTCTTCGATATTATCAAGGAACAAATTTTCCGGTAGAATTAAATGAATGGACTGAAATTAGTAAACTGATAAAGGAATAATACCACGCCACAATGTATAAAATTAATGAAATGAGCAGCCATTTCACGGTAAGCATAGCCTGATTAAATCGGGAAGCGCTTACCTTTGCAAAGAAAAAACACCGTTTGGACTTGAAATACAAACTCACATCCGATTTTAAACCCACGGGCGACCAGCCGGAAGCTGTCCGGCAGCTTGTGGAGGGGCTGAACCGGGGCGACATGGCTCAGGTGTTGCTGGGCGTTACCGGGTCGGGCAAGACCTTTACCATTGCCAATGTACTTAACGAGGTGAACCGCCCGGCTTTGGTGCTGAGCCACAACAAAACGCTGGCTGCACAATTGTACGGCGAATTCAAACAGTTCTTCCCCGAAAATGCGGTGGAGTATTTTGTTTCCTACTACGATTATTATCAGCCGGAGGCCTACCTTCCGGTGACCAACACCTACATCGAAAAGGACCTCTCCATCAACGACGAGATCGAAAAACTGAGGCTGAGCGCCACCTCGGCACTCTTGTCGGGACGCAGGGATGTCATTGTGGTTTCGTCCGTTTCGTGCATCTACGGCATCGGCAATCCCGACGACTTCACCAATAATGTGATCAGCCTCAGGGTGGGCAACACCGTCTCGCGCAATAAATTGCTGTTTGATCTGGTGGGCAGTTTGTATTCCCGCAACGAAATTGAGTTTACACGGGGGAAATTCAGGGTAAAGGGCGACACCATCGACGTTTTTCCGGCCTATGCCGATTACGCCTACCGCATTTCGCTGTGGGGTGATGAGATTGAAGAGCTGAACTCTTTCGATCCGGTAACTGGAAAGGTCATCGAAAGTTACACGGACATTGCCATTTATCCGGCCAATATTTTTGTGACTTCCAAGGAGAAAATGAAAGGCGCGGTAAACGAAATACAACAGGACATGTTCCGTCAGGCCGAATATTTCAGGGATACCGGAAAGAACCTCGAAGCCAAAAGGCTTGAAGACCGCGTGAGTTACGACATTGAGATGATGCGCGAGCTGGGCTATTGTTCCGGCATCGAAAACTACTCTCGGTATTTCGACGGCCGTAAGCCCGGCTCACGTCCCTTTTGCCTGCTGGACTATTTTCCCGAGGATTTCATTACGGTCGTTGACGAGAGCCATGTAACCATTCCGCAGATCAGGGCCATGTACGGTGGCGACAGGTCGCGCAAGCAGGTGCTGGTGGAATACGGCTTCAGGCTTCCGTCGGCCATGGACAACCGTCCGCTGAAGTTCGACGAGTTTGAAGCTTTGACAGGGCAGACCATCTATGTTTCGGCCACTCCGGCCGACTACGAGTTGCAGCGCAGCGAAGGCGTGATCGTCGAGCAGATCATCCGTCCCACAGGACTGCTGGACCCCGTCATCGAGATCAAACCCAGCCTCAACCAGATCGACGATCTGCTGGACGAGATCGACACCGTGATAAAACGTGGCGAAAGGGTGCTGGTAACCACTCTCACCAAAAGAATGGCCGAAGAGCTGACCAAATACCTGCTGCGCCTGAACATCAAAAGCCGGTACATCCATTCTGACATCGAAACCCTGGAAAGAGTGGAGATCATGCGCGACCTCCGCCTCGGTAACATCGACGTATTGGTGGGTGTGAACCTGCTTCGCGAAGGACTCGACCTGCCCGAGGTTTCTCTCGTGGCCATCCTCGACGCCGACAAAGAGGGATTTCTCCGCTCGGAACGCTCGCTGACGCAAACGGCAGGCAGAGCGGCACGCAACATCAACTCAAAGGTGATCATGTATGCCGATACCGTTACCCAATCCATGCAAAAAACCATTGACGAAACCAACCGGCGGCGCGAAAAACAATTGAAATACAACACCGAGCACAACATCACACCACAACCGCTTATAAAATCCGTTGAATCCATCATGGGACAAACATCGGTGGCTTCGGGAAAAGATAAAAAATCACAAGCTTACGCCGAAAGCACGGAAATCAATGTGGCTGCCGACCCGGTGGTTCAGTATATGTCGGAAGAGCAACTGAAAAAAGCCATCGCTCAAACCCGCAAAAAAATGGAAGAGGCCGTCAAAGAACTGGACTTCATCGAAGCGGCACACTACCGTGACGAACTCTTTGCCCTGGAAGCGAGGCTGAAGGGATGACGAACGATAGAACGATTTGACGATAGAACGATTGAATGATGGGACGATGGGACTGGAGCGACTGTGTCTTGTCCTGAAATAAGTTGACTCAAAGGGTCAACAAAAGTCAGGACGATTCACCGGAATAAGGGGCTGCGGTATTATTTTTTT
>JAOZMX010000019.1:24185-26238 GCA_029934065.1 Bacteroidales bacterium | reverse complement strand
TTTGAAAAAGTAATTGAAAAATATTTTAAATTTGACTTGCAATTCAATAAAATTGAAAAATCATTTTTAAAAACATTATATGGATTATTAACCCTTTCAGACGAATACATTGGTAATAAAGAAAACAGATTGTTCGAGCTAATCTAAAAACCTCATATTTTATTTTGATGATTTTTTAATCCGGTCATCCTGCATTTTTATTTTTTACCTATATTGTAATCGAATATTTGATTAATTATTAATCATTACAACGATTGCAAAACAATGTACCTGAATGCACATTCGTATTACAGCCTGCGCTACGGAACGCTTTCTGTCGAGGAACTGGTGAAAAGAGCGGCAGATCACGGGGTTGAAGCTTTGGCCCTCACCGACATCAACAACACCACCGGCACCATCGACTTTGTGAAAGCCTGCCGGGAACATAACATCAAGCCGGTTGCAGGTGTTGAGTTTCGTCGTGACGGCCGGTTGCTCTACATCGGCCTTGCCGCCGACAACTCCGGTTTCAAAGAGCTGAACGACTTTTTGACGTATCACAACCTGAACAAGTTGCCGTTACCAGACGACCCGCCCGCTTTTTCGCATGTTTACATTGTTCGGCCCTTTTCAAACGTCCCGCTACGAAAGCTGAAAGAGAACGAATTTGTCGGTGTGCGGCCGGAAGAGGTAACCAGGATCATCACTTCGCCATTTGCTGCAGGCCGTTCAAAGTTTGTGGTACTGCAACCGGTGACCTTTGGCAACAAAAGAGATTTTGCGCTTCATCGCAATTTGAGAGCGATAGACAAAAATACGATCATCACCAGGCTGACCGCTGCCGACCTTGCCCGTCCCGATGAAACCTTTCTGCCGGCGGGCACGCTGGAAGACATCTTTAAACCCTACCCGGCGATTGTTGCAAATACAAAAAAGTTGCTGCGCGACTGCACCGTTGATTTCGATTACAACACCGTAAAAAACAAACAGGTTTTTTCGGGCAGCCGCTACGACGACAGACTTTTGCTGGAAAAGCTGGCCTTCGACGGGATGACTTACCGCTACGGTGCCGGCAATTGTGAGGCCGAACGCCGTATCCGGCACGAACTGGAGATCATCGACAAGCTGGGTTTCTCCGCCTATTTCCTCATCGCATGGGATATTGTCCGCTATTCGATGTCTCGCGGGTTTTATCATGTGGGCCGGGGAAGCGGTGCCAACAGCGTGGTTGCCTACTGCCTGAAAATTACCGATGTTGACCCCATCGAGCTGGATCTGTACTTCGAGCGTTTTATCAACCCGAAACGTACCAGTCCGCCGGATTTCGACATCGACTATTCGTGGAAGGAGCGCGACGAGGTGATCGATTACATCTTTAAGCGGTACGGCAGGGAGCATACCGCATTGATGGGCACCATCACCACGTTCAAAGACCGCTCGCCCTTGCGGGAGCTCGGCAAGGTTTACGGGCTGCCCAAAGCCGAAATAGACCGGCTGGTGGAAATGCCCGAAAGAGCCGGTGGCAATGACCACATCGCCGCAGGCATCCTGCAAATGGCCGAAAAACTGTCGGGTTTTCCCAACGGCAGGAGCATCCATGCCGGCGGTGTGCTGATCTCCGAAAAGCCCGTTACCTGCTATACGGCGCTGGACCTGCCGCCCAAAGGATTTCCCACCACCCAATGGGACATGTATGTGGCCGAGGACATCGGGTTCGAAAAGCTGGATATCCTGAGCCAGCGCGGCATCGGACATATCAAAGAGTGCGCCGGCATCATCCGGCAAAACCGCGGAGTAGAGGTGGATGTGCACGACATCCCGAAATTCAAGAAAGATCCCAAAGTCAAGGCTCAACTCAAACGGGCGGAAACCATCGGCTGCTTCTACATCGAAAGTCCGGCCATGCGCGGCTTGCTCACCAAGCTCCGTTGCGACAACTACCTGACGCTTGTGGCGGCAAGCTCCATCGTCAGGCCCGGCGTGGCCCGCTCGGGAATGATGCGCGAATACATCCATCGTTTCCATCATCCGGACGATTTCGAATACATCCACCCGGTGATGAAGGAGCAGCTCA
>JAOZMX010000019.1:0-24085 GCA_029934065.1 Bacteroidales bacterium | reverse complement strand
TCCTATGCCGTGGAGAGTTTCCAGAGCCTTTACCTGAAAGCACACTACCCCCTGGAATTTATGACGGCGGTGATCAACAATTTCGGCGGGTACTACAAAACGTGGGTCTATTTCAACGAAGCCCGGCGGTGCGGCGCACAGATAAAGCTTCCCTGCGTGAACCGGAGCGAATACAAAACCGTCATCTATGGCAACGAGATATACATCGGCTTTGTACACATCGAAAATCTCGAATACCGTTTGGCACTGCGCATCGTCGAAGAGCGGAAAGCCAACGGCAATTACGGCGGGCTGGAGGATTTTGTCGAACGTGTGCAACCCGGCCCCGAACAGTTGACCCTGCTGATCAGGGTCGGTGCATTGCGCTTTACGGGGGTATCCAAAGGCCGGTTGCTCTGGGATGCCCGGCTGTTTTTCGGCAAAAACAGGAAACACCTTACTTTTCAAACCTCGTTATTCATAAGCAAAAGCAAACATTTCGAGTTGCCCCGGCTGGAATACGGCAGCATTGAAGATGCCTACGACGAGATCGAACTGATCGGCTTTCCCGTTACGCTTACGTATTTCGATCTGCTGAAGACAAAATTCCGCGGCGAGATCACGGCCCGCAATATGATGAACAATATCGGAAAAACCGTGCGGATGCTGGGCGAACTGGTTACCCGGAAATTTGTAAAGACCAAAAGCGGGCGCATCATGCATTTCGGCACTTTTATCGATGCCGGAGGCGAGTTTTTCGACACCACGCACTTTCCCCGTTCATTGGAAAAATACAACTTCCGCGGGCACGGCATTTATCTGCTGCTTGGCCGCATCGAAGAGGAATTCGGATTCCCGAGCCTTGTGGTTGAAAAAATGGCCAAGCTCCCCGTGAAAAAAGACCCGCGGGCAGAATAAAGCCTCCGTACGAAGCACTGCTTTTTGGGATTCCGGTTGGACGTTTCCCAGGCTTACTGACGATCTGGTTTCATTGATAAAGGCATGGGAAAATCAAAAAAGGAAAATGCTTCAGGAAAATTTTCAGGAAAATTCAACGGTGACCGTGTCGTTGGGTTTCAGACCGAGCAGGCCGGCAGCGTTGCCCATGCTGACGGCGATTTCGAGGTGCCCGGTGGAGCTGAAAAGTACCAGTATTTCTCCCTCGGAGACATCTTTGTACGACTCGCTGATGCTGTTGATCTGGTAGCGCGACACGCCGAAAGTGATGGTGAATTTGCGGTTGTTGCCGATGGTGTTGAACATTTCGCGTGTGATGTTGGTAAAGACGTTTTCGTAGCGGTCGGTATAGATGACATGACCTTTGATAAGGTTTTCGGAGGTGACGGGTTTGAGCGGGATGCGCCGGGTGAGGCTTTCGCGTACCGGCCCGATTTCCTCCAAAGGTTTGCCGGCGGCAAGGTGTCCGGCCACTTTGACGAACAGATCCCTGGCCGAAAAGGTGAATGTGTCGCCGTCCTGTATCATGTCGATCTCGTGAATGGCCCGGGGCTCATGGTCGAAAATCAGCGAAAAGATGCCGTTGTCGGTGCCGATAAAGAAATAATCGTCGTAAAGCACTACCACATGCGGCATTTCGATGGTGGCATCGGAGGTGATGTCAACGATGTGGATGGTATTTTTGGGAAACGAACCGAAAGCATTGCGCAGCACAAACGAGGCGTTGTTGAGGTGGTACGGCGGAATATCATGCGAAATGTCCACAATTACGGCATCCGGTATCTTGCTCATGATGGCGCCTTTAACCGTTGCCGTGTAATGATCTTTCGTTCCCCAGTCGCTGGTGAGTGTGATGATGGTCATATTTTATTCCGCAAAATTCATTTTTGTAAATAAAAGGTCAAAATTAATCATTCCTTTGGATGGCAATGACAATTTTTGATAATTTTGGTGCTTCAAAAATAGGATATATTTTCAAAAGGTGCTGAATGACAGAAAAAACCATTTCAATTGAAGGGATCAATCCGTTGGATATTTTTGGCGTTAATGATGCCAATCTGGTATTATTGAAGAATCATTTCCCAAAACTGAAAGTGATTGCCCGGGGGACGGAGGTAAAAATTATCGGCAGTGAGGATCAGATCGGTCTTTTCGACCGCAAGTTTGCTTTGCTAATTTTACATTACGAAAGGTTCGGAAAATTGAGTGAACACGATGTTCGTGATTTGCTTGAAGCCGAGGGTGAAACGGCAATGCCCGAACCCTTTACCGGAACGGATGTTTTGGTTTACGGCAGACACGGAAAACTCATCAAGGCGCGGACTCCCAATCAGCAGAAGATGGTTGACAGTTGCAAGGCGAACGATCTGATATTTGCCATCGGCCCTGCCGGGACGGGAAAAACCTATACGGCGGTTGCTCTGGCGGTGCAGGCATTGAAGAACCGTGAGATCAAAAGGATTATCCTTACACGTCCCGCCGTTGAAGCCGGCGAAAACCTCGGCTTTTTGCCCGGCGACCTGAAAGACAAACTCGATCCGTACCTTCAGCCGCTCTATGATGCGTTGCGCGATATGCTTCCTTCGCAAAAACTATTGGGATACCTGGAGGACGGAACCATCGAGATCGCCCCGCTGGCATTTATGCGCGGACGCACATTGAACAACGTTTTCGCCATTTTGGACGAAGCACAAAATGCCACACACAGCCAGCTCAAGATGTTCCTTACACGGATGGGACGCACGGCAAAATTTATCGTTACGGGCGACATCACCCAGATCGACCTGCCGAAAAATCAAACTTCGGGATTGGTGCAGGTAACCAAAATCCTGAACAATATTCCCGGCATCGACTTTATCTATCTGAACGAAAAAGATATCATCAGACATAAGCTGGTAACGAAGATCATTTCAGCTTACGGACAGGAATCAAACAAAACCATTAACAACAACAAAGATCAAACAGATGAACACGGTAATTAAAACCGATTTTAATTTTCCGGGACAAAAAAGTGTTTACAAGGGAAAAGTCAGGGATGTATATAACATCAACGACGAACTATTGGTAATGATCGCCACCGACCGTATCTCGGCTTTCGATGTGGTATTGCCGCGCGGCATTCCTTACAAAGGGCAGGTGCTCAATCAGATCGCTTCTAAATTTCTGGATGCCACGGCAGATATTGTCCCCAACTGGAAATTTGCCACACCCGATCCGATGGTTACCGTGGGGCGCTACTGCAAACCATTCCCCGTGGAGATGATCATCCGCGGCTACCTGACGGGCAGCTCATGGAGAAGCTACAAGAAAGGCGCACGCGAGATTTGCGGCGTCCCCATCCCCGACGGAATGAAAGAGCATCAGCGGTTTCCCGAACCCATCATTACTCCAACGACCAAGGCTGAAACGGGTCACGACGAAGATATTTCAAAAGAGGAGATCATCCGCCAGGGAATGGTATCGGCAGAGGATTACGAACTGCTTGAAAAATACACCCGGGAACTTTTTGCAAGAGGGACCGAAATGGCCGAAGCGAAAGGATTGATATTGGTGGATACGAAATATGAATTTGGAAAAAGCAACGGAAAGATCTATCTTATCGACGAGATCCATACTCCCGATTCGTCGCGTTATTTTTACCTTGAAGGGTATGAAGAACGGCAGGCCAACGGTGAACCGCAAAAGCAACTCTCGAAGGAGTTTGTGCGCGAATGGCTGATGAGCAACGGATTTCAGGGGCAGCCGGGACAGCAGGTGCCTGAAATGACCGACGAGTTTGTGCAGTCGGTGTCGGAACGCTACATTGAGTTGTACGAAAAGATCACCGGCGAGCCGTTCCAAAAAGCCGATGTGACAGGTGTGTTGCAAAGGGTTGAGAAAAATATCAGGGAATATTTAAAGAACAGGTAATTATGAGTGATGATTTTTTCCAGGGATACAAGGGCGATGCGCTTGAAACATTGAAAAAGTACAATGTCAGGGTCTGGGGACAGGCCGATATCCATACCACACGGGGAGCTTTTAGCGGTACAATCCTGCCGCGCTCCGAAAACGATGACGACCAGCATATTGTGATGAAGATACCGACGGGTTATAATGTAGGTATTGATATCAAAACGATAACGGACATGGTGGAGACGGGTTACAAAAAAGCCCATTACAAGATACCGGAAAAGGAATTTCCCTACACCGAACATCTGCCTTCGGTGAAGCTCTTCGGTACGGGCGGCACCATTGCCTCGCGGCTGGACTACCGTACCGGGGCTGTTATTCCGGCTTTTTCGCCGGGCGAGCTTTACGGTGCCGTTCCCGAACTGGCCGATATCTGTAACCTGACCACCGAGAAGGTGTTTGCCGTTTTCAGCGAAAATATGGGGCCAAAGCAATACGTCTCTTTGGCCAAAGCCATCGGAAGGGAGATCGAAAACGGCGTTGACGGCATTGTGATCGGCCATGGAACCGACACGTTGCATCATACCGGTGCGGCGCTTACATTTATGGTGCAGAATCCTCCGGTTCCTATCGTCCTTGTTGGGTCTCAACGCTCGTCCGACCGCCCCAGCTCCGATGCGGCGCTCAATCTGATGCATGCCACTTATGCCGCCGGTCATTCCGATATTGCCGAGGTGATGGTGTGTATGTTCGGCCCCACTTCCGACGAATACGGACTGCTGCACAAAGGCACACGCGTCAGAAAGATGCATTCGTCCTACCGCTCCACCTTCAGGACCATCGGCGACACTCCCGTTGCCATGGTGAGCCGCAAAGGCATTACACACATCAAAAAAGAATACAACCACCGGCGCAAAGACCGCAACGTGACCATCAAACCTTATTTCAGCGACAAGGTTACAATGATCTACTATTACCCGGCCATGAAACCGGATATCATCGACTCGCTGGTGGATGCCGGTTACAAAGGGATTATCATCGTCGGTACCGGATTGGGACATGTCAATAAGGAGCTTTATCCGGCAATCGAGCGGGCACACCAAAAAGGCGTTCACATGTTCATGACCCTCCAAACAATCTGGGGGTACGTCCACATGTTTGTTTACGACACCGGAAGGGATATGATGGCCAAGGGCATCATTCCCGCCGGAAATATGCTTCCCGAAGTGGCGTTCATCAAGCTGGGCTGGGTGCTCGGACAAACCGACGACCCGGAGGAGGTGAAACAAATGATGCTTACGCCCGTGAACGACGAAATTACCGAACGGGAGCCTTATAACGGTTATCTTGTTTATCAGGGTGGCGTGCCCGGTGTGGAGGAATTTGTGAAAAATGTCAGGAAATAATTAACAAAAAATATTTGACGATGGAGTTACCAAAAAAAACCGTTGAACGGTTAAGCCAATACCGAAGGCTGTTATTGAAATACCAGTATCTGGAAAAACCGTTTATCTTTTCCAGGGATTTGGCGCGAATGCTCAATATCAACCCGGTACATGTGCGGCGCGATATGATGCTGCTGGGGTTTAGCGGTAGCCATGCCAGAGGATATGACGTGAAAAAACTCGTAAAAGAAGTTTCCATGAAACTGGAGTGCCATATCCTGAAAAATGCCTGCATCGTCGGATTCGGACACCTCGGACGTGCCGTGCTGGATATGTTTGCAGGAGGAGGAACACCGGTGAACATTGCCGCCCTATTCGACACTTCGCCGAAGGCCATCAACCAAACCTTTGAAGGGATAAAATGTTATTCCATGGATAAAATGGAGCAGGTGATCGCTGATAACCATATCAAACTGGCTATTCTTACTTCACCCGCCGATGATGTTGAAAAGGTGAAAGACCTGTTGGTGGCATGCGGTATTACGGGGATTATGAACATGACCTCGCAGCCGCTTGATTTGCCGGAAGGTGTCCATTTGGAGGAATTTGACCTGAAAACCTTGTTGATCAAACTGTCCTATTTCTCCAAGGCATAATAAATAATTGCTTTACGTCGGAACAGCAAAAAGGCCGGTGTTTTCTCTACGTGGAACCGGGAATTTTATAGCGGGGAACCGAAAGTGTTATTCATCTTTTGGCTCCACATGGATCGTGGCTTTGATCATCAACTGGTCCCTGATGGTTTTCTCAATGTTTTTCGTGATGGTGTGAGCAGTTTCAATATCCGTTTTGCTCCATTAAACTCAAAATCGCAAGCCGGTATGAATTCAGTCCGAAACCGATAATGATCCCTGCAGCATGCGGAGCAACGAAAGAAATGTGCCTGTAATCTTCCCGCTTGAAGGTGTTGGAAATATGTACTTCCACCACGGGGGATGAAACGGCCTTTACCGCATCGCCGATGGCTACGGATGTGTGCGTGTAAGCGCCTGCATTCAAAATTATTCCGTCCGTGTCAAAACCGCTTTCGTGCAATTTGTCGATGATTTCACCCTCGATGTTCGACTGGAAAAATGAGAGTTCAACTTCCGGAAATTCGCTTTGCAGCTTTATAATAAAGGTGTCGAAATCTTCCGTGCCGTACACTTCAGGCTCACGTTTTCCGAGAAGATTCAGGTTGGGTCCGTTGATAATTTGTATTTTCATCACTTGCAAAAGTACAAATCAGAATTGTACCTTTACAACCTTATTCGAAAAAAAAGAAAAATATGCAACCCGGAAGGAATTTTACCGATGCGGTCAGGGATTATTATTATCTCACACAAAGGGGCTATCCCCCGAGGGGTTTTTTAATGCTGATTGCCAATCGCTATGGGTTATCCGAAGCCGAAAGAAGTATCTTGTACCGCGGCATAGCACCGGAAAGCAAAAATGAAGAACGCCGCAAAAAGGCCATAGGGCCGGATGAGGCTTCGGGACGGGATTTGCATATTGACGGCTTTAATGTGTTGATGACCATTGCCTCATATCTGGCAGGCAAACCGGTATTTGTTTCATCCGACGGTTTCTTACGGGATGCATCCGCCATGCGCGGCAAAATGAAATACGATAAAAAAACGGATGAAGCACTGCTTCTTCTGATGGAATACCTCTCCTTATTCAACGGTGCGCAATACCTTTACCTTGATGTGAAAGTCGGATTTTACGGGAAAATATCGGAAAGGGTGGGGGAGTTGAGCCAACGGGAAAATAAGGATAAATTGCCGAAAATAATCGTCAGCCGGTCGGTTGATAATGATTTGAGTGATCTTGATTCGGGTATCGTTGCCACTTCCGATTCGCAAATCATCGACAGTACAAATGCAAGTGTACTCGACCTTGCAAAACATGTGCTGATGGAGCGTTTTCATCCCGGTTTTTATGTGGTAACGGTTGAATCGTAGTGATTCATCATCTTCGGGGCAATTCAAAAATTTAATAATCCGGTAATCATAAAATCTTAAAATGTTAAAAAAATTAAAAATTTATGGTTTATATCATAAACTAATTTACATTTGCAATGTGTTTAAAAATTAAAATCATTAAAATGATGAAAGCAAAAGTATTAATTATCGGTATGTTTATTATGGCCGGAGCAGGTTTCGGCGGTTTTGCCCAGGAAACGAATACGAAAAAAGTTTCGGGCGGAGTGGGCTATTTTATGATTGGTTATTCCGGTTTTAGTGTAAGTGATATCAACACGCAGTTTCAGATCAGCGGTTATCCGGAGTTGCAAAAAGGTACGATTTCGTTGGGTGGCGGCGGACATTTTGTTTACCGTAACTGGATCATCGGGGGAGAGGGGCACGGTTTGCCCGGCGGCAAGGTTTCCAACGACCGGTATGATTTGAGTATCAGTGGTGGATACGGATTTTTCAATACGGGATACATCGTTTATCACACCAAAACGCTGAACCTTTATCCGTTGGTGGGGGTTGGCGGAGGCGGTAGTTCCGTTGTCATTACCGAAAAAGCAAATGAACCTTCGGGCTTCGAAGAGGTGTTATGCAATTCTGCACGTCAGTCCACCATTACGAACGGTGGCTTTATGATGAATTTTTCCATCGGGGCGGATTTTTTTGTTCTGGCCGACAAGACGGAGAACGCTACAGGCGGTTGGCTGATCGGGATCAAAGCCGGCTATGTTGTCCAGTTGAACAATAATCAGTGGTATTTCAACGGCCGTTCGCTGCAGGAAAGTCCTCAGGGGTGTATCTCGGGACCGTATGTAAGGTTGACGATAGGTGGCGGCGGACTGGTGAATCAGTAAAATGCATTTCAGCAAATAATTTTATGTTTAATCAAATTAATAAAAGTAAAAATGGAAAAGACATTCAACGAACAGGAGAGTCTTCGGGTCATTACCGAAATGATCGAGAACACGAAATCGAAATTTTGCAACAACAGTTTTTTTTATCTTCTCTGGGGATGGCTTGTGTTCCTTGCCAGTGCAAGTAATTTTATTCTGGTTCAGATTGGTTACGCCTATTCGTGGCTGCCCTGGCCGGTTTTGATGTTCGGCGGGGGGATTGTTTCGGTGATAGCAGGCATCAGGATGGGCAAAAAAACAAAAGTCGTCACCATGTTCGACACCATGATGATCTATCTTTGGAACGGGTTTTTGGTCACGCTGTTTATCATTTTATTTGTTGCGGCATCCGGAAATCTTTCGTGGAACATCAGCAATGCACTCATCATTGCCCTGTACGGCCTCGGTACTTTTGTGTCGGGTGGTGTGTTAAAATTTAAACCGTTGATATTCGGCGGAGTGATCAGTTGGGCGATTGCCGTGGCTACGGTTTACGTCCCCGAAAATTATTCGCTGCTGATGGTGACACTGTCGATTACCGTAACTTATCTTATTCCGGGGTATCTCCTGAAATTCAGAAAAAACAGTTAAAGCCATGTTTAAGCAACTTGATCCTTTGTTACACCAGCAACTCCGCTTGCAAATCGTGTCGTTGCTGATGAATGTCGAAAAGGCCGAGTTTAACTATTTGGCTGAAAAAACCGGAGCTACAAAAGGCAATATCAGTGTTCAGCTTACCAAGTTGAAAGATGCCGGTTACATCGAAATACACAAGAGTTTCAGGAACAACTATCCGCTCACAACCTGCAATATCACCCCCAAAGGAATTGAAGCTTTCGAGAACTATGTGGCGGCTCTCAAAGACTACATCGGCGAAAAAAAATGAATTGGCAACGGAACCGACAGCGCTAATAAATTTATTGATACATTTGCCCGCAAAATTCAAAAACATATTTGAAACATGAAAATATCAATTGTTGGAACCGGATATGTCGGGTTGGTAACGGGTACCTGCTTTTCCGAAGTAGGGATAGATGTCACTTGCGTGGATATTGACGAAAAAAAGATTGAAGGTCTGAAAAACGGGATTGTTCCCATTTATGAGCCGGGACTGGAGCAGATGGTCAAGCGGAACGTCGAAAAGGGGAGGTTGCATTTTTCCACTAATCTTGCTTCCACGCTCGACGGCACGCAGGTGGTCTTTTCGGCCGTAGGAACGCCGCCTGATGAGGACGGAAGCGCCGATTTGCAGTATGTGCTTGATGTTGCCAGGGAGATCGGCAGAAACATGACGGATTATGTGCTGGTGGTGACCAAAAGTACCGTGCCGGTGGGTACGGCCGAAAAAGTGAAAAACGCCATCCGGGAGGAGCTGGACAAACGCGGGGTAAAGATTGAGTTCGATGTGGCTTCCAATCCCGAATTTCTTAAAGAGGGTGCCGCCGTGGAAGATTTTCTGAAACCCGACCGGATTGTTGTTGGTGTGGAGTCGTCCAGGGCCGAAACGCTGATGAAACGGCTCTATAAACCTTTTACGCTCAATGGTCATCCGGTTATTTTTATGGATGTACCGTCGGCGGAGATGACCAAATATGCCGCCAATTCGATGCTGGCCACCAAGATCAGTTTTATGAACGATATTGCCAATCTTTGCGAGATCGTAGGGGCAGATGTGAACATGGTGCGCAGGGGTATCGGCAGCGATTCGCGTATCGGTAAAAAATTCATTTATCCCGGGATCGGCTACGGCGGGTCGTGTTTCCCGAAAGATGTCAAAGCGCTCATCAGAACCGCTGAAGAAAAGGGGTATGACCTCCATGTGCTGAAAGCTGTTGAGCAAGTGAATGAACGGCAAAAGTCCGTTTTGTTCGACAAACTCAACAAATATTACAACGGCGACCTGAAGGGAAGGACCATCGCCATGTGGGGGTTGTCGTTCAAGCCGCAAACCGACGACATGCGCGAAGCACCTTCGCTGACCATTATCAACAGGCTTTTGGATGCCGGTGCCAAAGTCGTGGCTTACGATCCCGTGGCCATCGACGAGGCAAAACGCCGTCTCGGCGATAAAATCGCTTATGCCAACGATCAATACGAAGCCCTGATTGACGCCGACGCCCTTTTGATGGTTACCGAATGGCCCGAATTCAGATTCCCGAATTTCAACGTGGTGAAAAAATTGTTGAAAACGGCAGCGGTTTTCGACGGCAGGAATGTTTACGATGTGATGGAAATGAAATCCCTCGGTTTCGATTACTTTTGTATCGGTATCAATACCGGCGAAAAAGAGTAATTGATTTATTCGGAAACCGCAGAGGTATGCAGGAGAGAAAAATGATTTTTAAAATTTAAAATATGAAAAACAGAGTATTGGTAACGGGCGGTGCCGGCTTTTTGGGTTCGCATTTGTGCGAACGGCTGTTGGAGCAGGGCAATGAGGTGATCTGCCTCGACAATTTCTTCACCGGACAAAAACAAAATGTGGTGCACCTGCTGTCGAATCCTTATTTCGAACTGATCCGGCACGATGTTACCATGCCGTTTTTTATTGAAGTTGATCAAATCTATAACCTGGCTTGTCCCGCCTCACCCATACACTATCAGTACAATCCCATCAAGACCATCAAAACTTCGGTGATGGGAGCCATTAATATGCTGGGACTGGCCAAAAGGATCAAAGCACGTGTTTTGCAGGCATCTACCAGTGAGGTTTACGGCGATCCGAAAATCCATCCGCAAACCGAAGATTACTGGGGACATGTGAATCCCATCGGTTTAAGAGCCTGTTACGACGAAGGAAAACGTTGTGCCGAATCGCTCTTTATCAACTACCATCGTCAGAATAATGTGCGCATCAAGATCATGCGGATTTTTAACACGTACGGTCCGCGGATGCATCCCAACGACGGCAGGGTGGTTTCCAATTTTATCGTGCAGGCGCTCAAAGGAAATGACATTACCATCTATGGTGACGGTTCCCAGACCAGAAGCTTTTGCTATGTTGACGATCTGATCGGAGGCATGATCGGGATGATGAATTCCCGTGAAGACTTCATCGGCCCGGTAAATGTCGGTAATCCCGGCGAATTTACCATCAGGGAACTGGCCGAAATGGTGATCGAATTAACCGGTTCACATTCCAAAATTGTGTATGAACCTTTGCCTTCGGACGATCCGATGCAGCGTCAGCCCGACATTACACTGGCCAGGAAAGAACTTGACTGGGAGCCGGTCATCCCTTTGCGTGAAGGACTGTTGAAAACCATTGAATATTTCAAAACCATCGACCTGACGAACATTTAGTTCAACGGTTGATTTTTCCGTGTTCGGAAAGGTGGTTATGCTAACGATTAAATGAATGTCTTATGCCGATTAACATACTGGTTACAGGTGCCGACGGACAGCTCGGCAATTGCATCAGGGATTTGCAACCCGCTTTTCCCGATAACCGATTCTTCTTTACCGATATCGGCGAACTGGATATTACCGATGCCGTTGCTGTTGATGAATTTATCCTGGGAAATAAAATCGAATGTGTCATCAATGCGGCGGCCTATACTGCCGTTGACAAGGCTGAGGATGAACCTGAAAAAGCAAACCTGATCAACGGCGAGGCGGTGGCCGTTCTTGCCCGCGCAGTAAAACGGGCTGGCGGACTGCTGGTACATGTTTCAACCGATTACATTTTTGATGGAAATACAAACCGGCCGCTCACCGAAGAAGCAAAACCTTCACCCATATCTGCTTATGCCTATTCCAAATGGCTTGGCGAGGAAATGATCGCAAAGGAAAATCCCAATTCGGTGGTTTTGAGGACGTCTTGGCTTTATTCCGAATACGGTCACAACTTTGTGAAAACGATGATGAGACTGGGTGGTGAACGCGATGTTTTGAAAGTGGTTTACGATCAGGTTGGTACACCCACCTATGCCGGCGACCTTGCAAGGGTCATCCTGGAATTGCTGCCCCGCTGGCTGGAGAAACCCATTAGCGAGACCTACCATTATTCCGATGAGGGGGTGGCAAGCTGGTACGATTTCGCTGTGGCTGCGCTGGACCTTGCCGGTATCTCCTGCAAAGTGTTGCCCATCGAAACCAAAGATTATCCCCTGCCGGCCAGAAGGCCGTTTTACAGCCTGATGAGCAAGGAAAAGATCAAAAAACAATTTGACATTTTCATTCCTCACTGGCGTGAAAGTCTTAAAATTTGCGTGAATAAACTGATTTAGAAAAGCCGGCCATTCACACAAGCCGGAAAAAATCAAACGGTAAAAAGGCTGATTCCCCCTTAAGCTAAAAAACAGTTGTTTGTTAACTCTCTGCCTTACGCAGGATTTTGCGCATGCTTTCAATTTGTTCGTGGGTCCCCAGTACAAAGAGTTTTGAATTGGGAATGACCACCGTATCGGGAGTAGGGTTGATGATGTATTTTCCCTCCGGGGTTTTGAACCCGACGATATTTGCTCCCGACTTTTTCCGCACTCCGATCTCAAAAATGGTTTTGTTGACAAATTCCTCGGGCAATTGACGGCACTCAATCTCTTCAAGGTTGGTGGGGGCTTCGCCCCTGATGGAAAGGTGTTCGAGAAATTCGACGATGTCGGGGCTTGCAATGAGCTTGGCCATGTGCGCTCCGCCGACTTTTTCGGGCATGACCACGCTTTTTACCCCGGCAATGCGGAGTTTTTTCTCGGCGCTTTCGCTCGATGCCCTGCTTACGATTTGCAGGTTTTTGTTCAGGGCTCTTGCCGTGAGTGCCACAAAAAGGTTGTCGGCATCGTTGGGCAGCGTCGTGATGATCGAACGTGCATTTTTTACGCCGGCCTTTTCCAAAACGTCATCCTCGGTGGCATCGCCTTCAATAAACCTGATGGGCTTCCCTTTATATTGCTGCACTGCATCGTGGTTCTTGTCAATGACAACAAAAGGATACTTATGTGCAAGCAATTCTTCGATGACTTGCTGTCCGTTTCTTCCGAAACCAACTACAATAACATGATTTTCCATATTTTTTAAATTTTTCTCTTTGTATCCACGAACAAGATAGACCAGCCGGCCTTCAACAAAATAGGAGGTGATGATTGAAATGGAGTAGGCGAAAAAACCCAGACTTAAAATGCTCAATATGGCCGTGAAGATCTTCCCGTCGTCATTCAGCGGCTGTACTTCACCGAAACCGACCGTGGTAATTGTGATGATGGTCATGTAAAAAGCATCCAGAAAGCTATAGTCCTCAATCGTGATGTAACCGACAATCCCGATGAAGATGATGGACAACAGAATGATTGCCGCCACAAGTATTTTCCATTCATTATGCAAATTGCCCATTTTCGATACCGGATTTTGTTTCTAAATGTGTTGGTTTGACGATTGTTTTTTCAAAAGATGAACACCGATGGCACAATCAAGGCACCTTTTCAAATTGCAATACCTGCTCTTTAGCTCCAAAAGTGCCTGACTCTCCAGGGCATTCTCCGCTTTAAACGAAAGTTTTTCCCATTCACGTATAATGGCGTTTTTTTCGGCAGGCAATTCCAGTAAAAAACCGATGGCTCTGTCGCGATAGGATTGTTTTCCCCGTAAGATGCCGTAAAGATACAAAAACTGGACGACGGTGTTGATGATCAATATCCTGATGGCGCTGATGCCCAGTTTTTTCGGCGATCCCGGCGAGGGATTGTCAAACGTGAAATGGTTGTCCCAATAGGATGATGCTTTGATATTGAAGAAATCAATGACATCGCCAATGGATTGGCAATGCACAAGGCTTGCAAATAAATTTTCGTGCAATGTAATCAACGCGGCAAACTGCGAGAGTCTGATGGTGGGGAAGTTTACGGGACGAAGCCGCATAAATTTCCAAAGATGCGGCTCCATCGGCACAAGCCCGTATTTTTTCTTCAAAAAGTCATACTCTTTTTTTAACCTGACGGGATAGTCGTCGGCGAAAGTTTTACCCAGCAAACCCGCCTGTCCCGTCAGCAATGCTTCGATCTGAAAATTGCTGTCGCGGTGTTTGAGCAAGATTTGCAACGGCAGGCCGGCTGCCAGCATAGCAAAAGGCTGATTGTTGACCTTGAAGCCGAAATTGCCTGCCAAAACCTGATAGAACGTTGTCTCCCAATCGTTTTTGTTTCGTGTCAGGATTTCTTCCACCGCCTTGGCTTTTCGCTCAAGCCGTTCGGCCAGCAACCTTTCCAGCCAGCTTGTTTTTGTGATCGGATCAATAAGGTGAATATCCTCGCTGCACGGAATGCGGTTTTTGTTGTGGAGAAAATACTGGTATTTTTCAAACAGATGTTCGTCGAATTTACCGGCCAGCTCAAGGGTGGGCAAACTCAAGCCGTTTTTATCCGTAATGTCCCGGTCGTGTTGGTAAACCACGTGCAAGATCACATTCCGGTAAGCTTCATTGTTCTGATGCCCATGTGCGAGCCAGTCGGATGATCTCACATGGATTTCGATATTACCCGCCCATAAAGTATCTCCGATGCGAACGACACCTCCCGAAAAATCGGGGCCCGAGTCGCGATTGCGTATTCCCGGATTTTTTACAACGATCTCTTCTCCTTGAGTCGTTTGCAAATCAGTGTCATACAATTGGTAGCGCCAGATATACAATAAAAAATCTTCGTTCATGTGCAAGGATTTACAACAAAAATAGCCATTTTTGTGTTATTCTTTCATTGAATTGAAAAAATCTGCTCAACGGAGCGAAAAGAATATTTTTTTTTTGAAAAGTTTTTGTTTCAAATAAATTTTGTTAATTTTGTATTGTTGTACTTAAATTTTAGCAGACATCTGAATGAATGATTTGGTAACTTTGGTCAGCGGAATAGAATTTAAGGCAAGAAATTTAATCAACAAGATTGAACAACTGGAAAATGAGGTTAGGAAACTTGAAGAAGAAAATGATGAATTAAAGTTAATAATTAAGGATAATAAACTAAAAATAAATCAATTAGAGAATAAAAATCAGATAATAGAATTATCAAAGGTACTTGAAGGGAAGGAAGGATCAACAAAAGCTAAATTGAGGATTAACGAATTATTGCGGGAAGTTGACAGGTGTATTGGTCTTTTAAATGATTAAAATTTAATGATATAGCCCTGATGAATGATTTTTTGATAACGGTTCGGATAGCTGACAGGGAATACAAATTGAACATTGATAAAAAAAATGAAGAAGTTGTAAGAAAAGCGGCAAGGAAAATCAATGAAAACATCACCAAATATGCTGAAAGTTTTAACTACAAAGACAAGCAGGATTTGCTTGCAATGGTTACGCTACAGCATGCCGTAAAGGAAGTGGAACTGGCACGGCAGGTGGCTTTTAAGGAAGAACAGTTATTTGAGAAATTAGTGGAAATCGACAGGGTTTTATCGGAAAAACTGTCAGAATAAAAACTCGCGTTCTTTGAAAATTACTAAAAATGAACAGGTTTCCTGAAGAAGCCTGTCATTTTTACATTAAAATCTTTACCCGCATTAATGTAAATTCAGTTTGTAAACTCAACATTTAACACTTTAGGGTGATCTCAGCGGATGTAGAACAGGCCTCAACCCGTTTTTTCGGGTTTCCGGTTTTTACCGGGACGGTGGAAGTTTGAAATTTGCGGTAACCCTAACCATACAGTATGGGGTTTACTAAACTCCGATTGAAATTAATGCGGGTTTTTTTTTGATCTCTCCTCATTTCAATACCTTAAATCATCAATCAACATAAATTAATACTATGGAAGGAACATTACTAATAGTGATTGTCGGACTGATCGGTCTGGCGCTTGGTATTCTCCTTTCGGCAACCGTTCTGCGCAAGAAAATCCAAAAGAAAAGCGAAACGCTTCTGTTGGAGGCGAAGGAAAAAGCCGAAGTGATCAAAAAGGAGAAAATTTTACAGGCAAGAGAGAAATTCTTGCAGTTGAAAGCCGAACATGAAAAGATCGTTAACGAACGCAACAGTATCCTGCAAAAAAATGAAAACAGGATCAAGCAGAAGGAAGCGGCAATTTCGCAGCGCATAGAGGAATACCGGAGAAAGGAAAAAGAACTCGACTCCATCAGGGCCAACCTCAACAACCAACTGGCCATACTCAGCCGCAAACAGGAAGAGGTGGATAAATTCCACAGCAGGCAGATCAAGCAACTGGAAGAGGTTTCGGGATTGTCGGCGGAAGAGGCCAAGGCCCAACTGATGCAAACGCTGTTGGATGAGGCCAAAAATGATGCCATGGTACATATCCAGGAGGTGCTTGAAGAATCCAGATTGACTGCCAATGCCGAAGCGCGGAAAATCGTTGTGGAAACAATCCAGCGAACGGCAGCCGAGCATGCCATCGAAAATTCGGTCTCGGTATTCAATATAGACAACGATGAGATCAAAGGCCGCATCATCGGCCGTGAAGGACGAAACATCCGGGCGCTGGAATCGCTCACAGGAATTGAGATCATCATTGACGATTCGCCCGATGCCATCATCCTTTCGGGCTTTGACCCGGTACGGCGCGAAATCGCCAGACTTTCGCTGCACAAGCTGGTTACCGACGGACGTATCCATCCCGCACGCATCGAAGAGGTGGTTGCAAAAACCAAAAAACAGATCGAACAGGAGATCATCGAAATCGGTAAACGTACCTGCATAGACCTTGGTATTCACGGTATGCATCACGAACTGGTGAGAATGGTCGGGCGCATGAAATACCGCTCGTCGTACGGGCAAAACCTGCTGCAACACTCGCGCGAGGTGGCCAACCTGTGTGCCACCATGGCAGCCGAACTGGGGCTGAATCCCAAAAAAGCCAAACGTGCAGGATTGCTTCACGACATCGGCAAAGTGCCCGACACCGAGTCGGAATTACCCCATGCTTTACTGGGGATGAAACTCGCCGAAAAATACAAAGAGCATCCCGACGTGGTCAATGCCATCGGAGCACACCACAACGAAGTGGAGATGTCGTCGTTGATCGCCCCCATTGTTCAGGTTTGTGATGCCATTTCGGGAGCACGCCCCGGTGCGCGCCGCGAAGTGGTGGAGGCTTACATTCAACGGTTGAAAAACCTGGAAGAGATCGCCCTGTCCTATCCCGGTGTGGTGAAAACGTATGCCATTCAGGCCGGACGCGAACTACGCGTAATTGTTGGTGCCGACAAAGTGACCGACGAAGAGGCAAACATCCTCTCGTACGACCTGTCGAAAAAAATTCAGGATGAAATGACCTATCCCGGACAGGTGAAAATTACGGTAATTCGTGAAACGAGAGCAATAAATTACGCTAAATAATTTTCCAAATGAAAAATCTGAAAACTTTGATTATCATTGTGGCAGCCGGTTTATTTGGCCTGTCCGGATTTGCCCAGAAACAACAGGGAGCCATCACACCTGATGTTCTCTCCAGGATACAGCAATCCGTAAAAAATGATGCAACTACGCATGCTTTGGTCAATGCCGTTTCAAACAACGGAATACAACAGCTTGCCGCCAACCGCGAAAATGAAGGGAAACTGGACATGTATTTTTCCGACAGGGTGAAAACCAAAGGGATCACCAACCAAAAATCTTCCGGCAGGTGTTGGCTCTATACCGGGTTGAATGTCATCCGTGCGTCGGTTATCAACAAATACGACATGAAAGAGTTTGAGCTTTCGCAAACCTATCCGTTCTTTTGGGATCAGTTGGAAAAAGCCAATCTTTTCCTTGAAGGGATCATACAATCGGCTGACGACTCGCTTAAAAGCAAGCGTGTGGAGTGGCTGATGCGAAATGCCATCGGCGACGGCGGCCAATGGACCGGTGTGGTGGATATTGCTGAAAAATACGGCCTTGTGCCTTACGACATCATGCCCAACAGCACACAATCGGAAAATACAAGATGGATGTCGCGGTTGCTGCGAAGAAAACTCCGTAAGCAGGCACTCGAATTGCGGGGTATGGCTGCGTCCGGCAGCAAAGCCAAAGCGCTGGAAGACAAAAAAGTTGAGATGCTTGGCGAAATTTACCGTATTCTGGTGCTTTCGATGGGAGAACCGCCCAAACAGTTCCAGTGGCGTTACAAAACCGGTGATTCGCTTACCGAATTAAAAACTTATACGCCCATGTCGTTTTATCACGATTTTGTTGATGTTGATCTGAAAGGGTACGTCATGCTGATGAATGACCCCACAAGGGATTATTACAAATTGTACGAGATAGATTACGACAGGCACATTCTGGAGGGCGGAAACTGGAAATACGTCAACCTGCCGGCGGATAAAATAAAACCGTTTGCCGTTAAGTCAATACAACACGGAGAAGCCATGTATTTCTCGTGTGATGTGGGAAAACAGTTGGATAAAGATAAAGGGACACTTGATCTGAACAATTACGATTACAACGATTTGTTTGGTGTGGATTTCGATATGGACAAAACGGAGCGGATACTGACCGGAGAAAGCGGCTCAACACACGGGATGAATCTGGTGGGAGTGGACCTTGACGAAAACGGTCAACCCCGAAAATGGCTGTTGGAAAACAGTTGGGGACAAAGCTCGGGTTACAACGGCTTTCTGGTGATGACGGACGAATGGTTCAATGAATACATGTTCAGGCTGGTGGTTCACACAAAGTACATCTCGCCTGAAATACTGAAAATACTCCAGATGGAACCGGTATTTCTTCCCCCGTGGGACCCGATGTTTGCACCGGAACAATAATTCTGCCTTGGAGGTTGATTCTTATCTTTTTGCCTGAATTTGGAAAATAAAAAAGTTTTTTCTACTTTTGGGCGTTGATATTTGTACGCATGAGAATAACATTGGTCATACTCGGTTTAATCATGGTGGCAACATCTGCTTTTGCCCAGCAACAGCAGGTGGAAGTACCCTATACACTGGCTGACCGGGACAGACTGATACAGGTGGAAGCGGAGATTAAAGCCATTCGAAACGAAATGAACAGTCTTCGAAACGAAATGAACAGCCTTCGAAACGAGATGAACAGTATCCGAAACGAACAGGAAACAAAGTTTGATGCGATCAATCGTAGAATTGACGATTTGCGAACTTTGTTTTTTTGGGGCTTCGGATTATTGTTTTCGATGATGATCTTCATGCTGGGATTTATTATCTGGGACAGGCGCACAACATTGGCTCCGGTAAAATCGGATATTGAAAAACTGAAAAAGGAAAACGAGATGTTGAAAGAAATTTTCAAAAAGCATTCGGAGTCTCACCCCCAATTGCGTGAAATCTTAAGAAACGCCGGAATACTTTGACAAATCAATCCATTTGTTGATCCATTTGTCTGTTACCGCCACTGCCACAACTTCGCCTTTTGCACAAATTTCACCGCCGCCATAGAGGTCAACCTCCACCGTCACACGGTTGCCTTCAATATTTTTCACCCTTGCCCTTAATTCAAGTTTTCCGCCGAGAGGTGTTGGTTTCAGGTATTTGACGAAAAGGCTTGCTGTGACGCAGCGGATGGGTGGAAGGGTGTCCATGGCCCGGCCTTCGTGTTTGTAAAGCGCTGCAGCGGCTGTTCCGGTGGAATGGCAATCGATAAGCGAGGCGATCAATCCTCCGTAAACATATCCCGGTAAAGAAGTATGGTATGGCTTGGGCTCGAAATGAGCGACGGCTTCATCTCCGTCCCAGTAACTCTTGAGCTGGTGCCCGTATTCGTTCAGGCCTCCGCAGCCGTAGCAATGGTTAAAATCGTCCGGGTAATAATCCTGAAATGCTTTTTGTTCCATGAATCAACTCTTTCGTTTGATTGTGATCTTGTTGATGATCCCGTGAAAAAAAACGGAAACTATCGCATGTCGATAACGTCGAAATCGGGATAATCGGCTTCGTTAAAAACAAAATCTTTGTCTTCTGCCGGGATATCCGTTACAAATGATGTGATTTTATAGGTATAAACGCTTCCGTTTTGATCGTAAATGATGATGGCGTAGGGCTGCATTTTATCTTTGTCGATAAATAGCTGAACCTTTTCAAAAGCCTTTTTCTTTATGGGCGTCAGGTCAAGGGCATAGACGTTTTTTCCGTCCATGGCAGTGATCTTTGGTAAAATTTTCGATTTGAAATCTTTGTTGTAGCTGTTGAGCATTCGCGTAATAGAAAAACCTTCGGAATCTTCCGAAACATCATTGACCTGCACTTCTTCGGCATCGGGGATGATGGTCCAAACGGTTTTGCCGTTCGAAATGATGGTTTGCCCGGCAATGTCGAGTTTGTATTTATCACCGCTTACAAGTGCTTTCCCCTGGGTTATTTCATTGATGTTAGCATCCGGATTTTCCATTTGATAGGTGAACTCCAGCTTGAGCGACCGGTACGATTTGGTCTTTTCCGTTACTTCTTTCAGTATGCGTGATGCATCTTTGTTTTTCGACTGGCTGAAGGCCATGATAGGTATAAGTATCAAAACAACAGGTATTATCTTAAAGAATTTGCTTAAATGTTTCATTTTAAATTTTGTTGGTTAATTATTGCTCCATGTCTTTCAAAAACTGTTCCAATTCTATTTCGTTATGAATGAGCACATCCCGTGCTTTGCTTCCTTCAAAGTGGCCGACAATTCCGGCGGCTTCTAACTGGTCGATGATACGGCCGGCTCTGTTGTAGCCTATTTTCATCTTTCGTTGCAGCAAAGATGTTGATCCCTGTTGGTTTTGTACGATGATTCTTGCGGCATCTTCAAAAAGAGCATCCTTTTCGTCGGGGTCGAAATCGGTGATCGGTTCGTCCTGGTCATCGGCAAATTCGGGGAGGTGGTATGCGTCGGGATATGCCCGCTGCGAACCGATAAAGTCGGTTAGTTTTTCAATTTCGGGTGTGTCGATAAAAGCACATTGCAGGCGAATGAGGTCGCTGCCGTTGGAGAGCAGCATGTCGCCGCGGCCAATCAACTGGTCGGCGCCCTGGGTGTCGAGGATGGTCCGTGAGTCCACTTTGGCCGTTACCCTGAAGGCAATTCTCGCCGGGAAGTTGGCTTTGATGGAGCCGGTGATGATGTTTACCGACGGCCTTTGCGTGGCGATGATCAGGTGGATGCCCACGGCACGGGCCAGTTGTGCAAGTCGTGTCAACGGCACTTCGATCTCTTTGCCGGCGGTCATGATCAGGTCTGCAAACTCGTCGATGACAAGCACGATGTACGGCATAAAATGATGCCCTTCGCCGGGGTTGAGCTTTCGGCTCCTGTATTTGACGTTGTACTCTTTGATGTTTCTCACCTGCGCGTCTTTCAACAGTTCGTACCGCGTGTCCATTTCTATGCCGAGCGAGTTGAGCGTGCGCACCACTTTTCTTGTGTCGGTGATGATGGCCTCTTCGGCGTCGGGTAATTTGGCCAGATAATGCCGTTCGATCTTCGAAAACAACGACAGTTCGACTTTTTTCGGGTCAACCATGACGAACTTCAGCTCGGCCGGATGTTTCTTGAACAAAAACGATGCAATGATGGCGTTGAGCCCGACGGACTTTCCCTGCCCGGTGGCTCCGGCCATCAGGATGTGCGGCATTTTGGTGAGATCGGCAACAAAGACTTCGTTGGAAATGGTTTTTCCCATCCCGAACGGCAGTTCGTACTTGGTGTTTTGAAACTTATCCGAAGCCAGCACCGATTTCATGGAAACGATGTCGGGATGCCGGTTGGGGACTTCGATGCCGATGGTTCCTTTGCCGGGGATCGGAGCGATGATACGTATTCCCAGCGCAGCAAGGCTTAAGGCGATGTCGTCTTCCAGGTTTTTGATTTTCGAAATGCGCACGCCGGGGGCAGGCACGATTTCATACAGTGTCACCGTGGGGCCAATGGTTGCCTTAATTTTTTGGATGCTGATCTGATAATTCTTCAGCGTTTCAACGATCTTATTTTTGTTGGTTTCTAACTCTTCTTTCTGAACGTTAATCTGGTCGCTTCCGTAATCGTTCAACAGGTCGAGTGTCGGAAACTGGAAATGAGGCAGGTCAAGGGTGGGGTCGAAAATTGTGTCGAGCCCCTGCCGGTCTTTGCCGGCTTTTTGAGTTTCAGACGAAACAGAAGTTTCCGAGGCGTTTTCTTCTTGTTTTACTTCCGGATTTTCGATGATCAGATCAATATCGGAAGTGTCTTGTTTTTCCTGTTCATCTTTTTCATCCTGACTTCCGGTTTCCACATCCAGTTCGATATTTTCACCATCCCCGGCAGGAGTCTTACTTTCATCTTCATCCGGTGTATCGTCATCAGCCACATAATACTCCTCAACATTGTATTTGTCACTTTTACCGGGAGTGTTTTTTTCGTTTTTCTTTTCTTTTTTCCGTGATTTTTTACCAGAAAAAGTAAAAGTGAAAGGGCTTTTTTTAGTCCCTGTGAAAAATCCCGCTATCACAAGAAAACTTAACGCGACAAAAAGCAGGATCAGTCCCGTACCGATCATACCGAGGCCGGCAACCATCCATTCGTTGACATACAGCCCGAAACTGCCTCCCAGCAAGCCGTTAAAGTAATTGGGAAATAAATATGCAAATGTTGCCGAAAACCACACCAGCCCCAACAAACAATATCTGGAAACTTTCCATGCCGAAAAACCGGCTGAAGGCCGGAAGAGTTTGATGCCCGTTAGGAAAAACCAGATAATGAAAAAGTAGGATGCAGCTCCAAAACCCTGCTTGATGAACATACCCGACAGAATGGCGCCGAACTTTCCCATCACATTTTCAACCTGTACCGAGCGATCGAGAAGAATATCCCAAAACGGAGCCGACAGCAAGGTGTCATCGGCTTTCCACGCTGACCAGTAGGAAGTGAATGAAAAAGCCAGAAAAACGGCGAACAGAACCATGAATATGCCGAGTATCTGCTGGAATTGACGATTGCGGAAAAAACCGGTAAAGTTTTTCAGAAAATTGCTCTTCTTTTTGACTTTCCTTTGTGTTTTCGGTTTATCGTTTTCCGTATTATTTGTTTTTAGCCGGTTCGTTTTTGCAGGCATTGATCGATCGGATTGTGATTTTATGCTGCAAAAGTAATATTAATGCGGGAAAACCGGTTTGAAAATTTAACGCGATGTTTCAAGAGGGAAAGAAAATTAAATTATTTTGTCATTCTCCGTTACTGCCCGAACGAATTCATCAGTTCTTCGCGGGTTACTTTTTTGTATCCTTCCGGAATTGCAAATTCTTTTGCTGAAATCTTCTTCTTTTCCACCTCTTTTGCCACAAATTTCATGGTCCCGCCATCACCCATTTCCATACTGAATTCCAAAAACAAACCGTCAATCTTATTGAGGTATATCTGACTGAAATTAATGTCGGGATCAACTTTCAGTTCATTGGTAAACCAGCCGTATCCTTCATTTGTAATTTCACCATTATCGTTTTTGATCTTGATAATCACTTTCGTGCAGGTGTATCCTGCAATCTCTTTTGTTTCGTCCGTAACCTCGACATCTGCATCCGGTTTTTGTCCCATTTCTTTTTGGATTTCTTCAGCCGTGTTTTCGATGGCGAATTTTTGGCCCATCACATTCAAAAGTGTGGTTTTTGTTTTGTTTTTCAGGTCGATGACCGTACTCTGTTTCCCCACTCCGGTAAACATCACATTTTTCACAAAACCGTTGCCGATGTATTTGATCATCGTTTTCGGCATCATCTCCTGTTGGGCATCGTTAATATTATTCCCTTCGTAAGTGATCGAATAGGTGATCTTTCCCTGAAAATTTTTTTTGGAAGCTTCGGCGGAATGGGACAGTGTGACGATCAAAAAGAGAACAGCGATTGATTTTACTAAATTTTTCATGTTTTTATATTTTTTCCTGTTTATTAATGTTCAATTCAATGATTCCAAATCTCCCCTCCAAAAACTTTTTCCTTCCATTTACGTTTCCATCCTCTTCCTGTCGTCGGATGCTGCCTGGGAGGTACTTGCCATTATTTTTTCATCCTTAACCCTTAAACGCCGAACGTCCTCCTTCGCTCTACGAGCTTCGGCGGACAG
>JAOZMX010000144.1 GCA_029934065.1 Bacteroidales bacterium | reverse complement strand
ACCCTTGATCCTGAATTGAAAACCGGTGATTCGCCGGCTTTTACCAAAGCAAAGCGGAATGATGATACAGAAGTAAATTGCAGAAGTTTCAATCAATACCCAATAATCTATGAATGAAGGTTCATCACTGAAACCCGCCCTGAAAAGGCGGGTTTTTTGAAATCAAGAAAAGGAAATAAAAAAAGTTTGTTCTGTCGTTAATCCATTACGAGCCGGAAACCGATATCATTGAACCCCCAATCCGGCAAAAAGTCAAGGCGAAAATCAACCTGGCAATCGTTTGCATTTTCATACCAGCTTCCACCTCTTCTTATTTTGTTGGTGCCTTCCTCAGGGCCGGCGGGGTTATTGTTTCCCGAAGGGAACTGTCCGCCAGCCCAATCGCTGCACCACTCCCAGACGTTGCCGCTCATATCGTACAATTCCAACTCATTGGCATTTTTTTCACCCACCGGATGTGTGATACCATCGGCATTGTCATTATACCATGCAAAATCTTCCAATAGGGGTTCTTCGTCTGTACCGGCCCAACTGTCAGTATAGGAACCTGCCGATTGTCCTGCGGTGGCGCCCCGTGCGGCAACTTCCCACTCCGCCTCGGTGGGGAGTCGGCCGTTGGCCCATTCACAATAAGCATTGGCGCCATACCAGGTTACAAAAATTACGGGGCAATCACTTGTTGGTGCGCTCGGGGAACCGGCAAAATAAAATTCCCATTCGTTTTCATCAAAAGCAATTGCACAATCTTCATCACTTACATCAATGTACAACACATTGCCATACGTCGCATCATCATAGGTGCCGTCCTCATTGCATCCGATATCGTTCAAAAACTCGATATATTGTTCATTGGTAATTTCATGCTCACTGATATTGAAAGGGTCAAGGGTTACATCCGTACTATTCAGGTCATATACACCTCCCTCCACGGAGATCATCACCACTCCCGGAGGAGCATTAACCTCTTCGAAACTGATGTTTACGTTATCGGAGGTCGAGCCGCATTGATTGGAAATTTCCCACATCAGTTCATACGTTTCGCCTTCCATTCCCGTAAACGTACTTGCAGGATCGTCCGGCGTAAAGATATATCCGCCGGTACCGCTCAAAATGCTCCATAAACCTGAACCATACTGCGGCACATTTCCCTGAAGGGTGGTCATGGTACCCGTTACATCCAACTGGTCGGGTCCTGCATCGGCTTGTGTCGGAAGCGGCGAACAACTGCCGCACATCTCATACCATACACCGTTAAAGTAATAATCAATGCAATTGGTTGTTGCATTGTGCACCGTAAGGCCGTCGTAAGGCGTCATGTCATTGATTTCGGCTTGTGTAAAGGACTTTATTCCTGTTTTAAAAGTGCCGCCGCCATCGGAAAGTGTTACCTCGTAATTCTGTTCCGTAATGGTTTGAAATTCGTTGGTCGGATCGGCATCGGCATCTTCGGGATGCGCCGTATTTTCTGAATAGAGTGCATAGGGAACCGAAAGCAACTGGGTGGTGCCCATGGTCGTAAATTCTTTTCCTCCGGTGATATCAAGCTCTACCTTTAGAAAATAAACCGTCTCCCCCCAATTGATATTCTGAAATTCACCGTAAAGCACCTCATCCGGATCACCAATGGCAATGCTGAAAGATCCCAAATCGCCGGTTACTATGTGATGCAATTCGCTATACACAACATTTCCCGACAAGCTGTCGGAGAGAATGGAAATCTTTACCGGTAGCTCCAGATTGGGAAGAGGCTCACCGGCGGCATTCCGGGCTATTGCCTGATAATTGAACAACTGCGGCGTTTGCGCCAGCGTAAACACTCCATTGACGATAAACGCTAAAATAATTAACTTTTTCATAATTTTTGTTTTTGTTTGTATTTATGATAGTTATCTCGTTTCATTAATTACTTTATGTGTTCAAATATATAAAAAAAATCCGAATAAGCATAATTTCAAGAAATATTTTCAAATGTAAGTCCTTTTTCAGGAGTTTCTTCTCTTTACAATTCTTGCGTTTTTCGGATTAGTAAATTTTGCAACCCGGAACTTTATTATTCGATTTCAAAATTTCGTATATTTGCAAAAAACGCCCAAAGATGATTGTTGCAAATGCACTATATGACGTAGTCTTCAAATACCTGATGGAAGACAGAAAAATTGCAAAGCTTCTGTTGTCGGCATTGTTGCAAACGGAAGTGACCGATCTTGAGTTGAAGCCACAGGAGTATGCAACGGACATCAAAGAGAAGGTGCTGACGGTTTATCGAATTGATTTCAAAGCCCGCATCAAACTGAAAGATGGCAAAGAGCAACTGGTGCTGATCGAATTGCAAAAGGCTAAATTCGCCACCGACATCATGCGTTTCCGCAGGTATCTCGGTAAACAGTATTCAAACCCCGACAACAGCGTTGAAGTAAACGGAATACAAAAGCCTTTACCGATTATAACCATTTACTTTCTCGGATATTCCATCAAAGAGTTGAAAGATATTCCCGTTGTACGCATTGCCCGACGTTATCTTGAATTTGAAACGGGAAAGGAATTGAATGTAAAAGCCGAATTTGTTGAAAGTCTTACCCACGACACTGTGATTGTTCAGGTGGAGGCGATAAAACGCAGACAAAGGAAAACGGAAATAGAAAAGGTCTTGTCTGTTTTTGAACCGGGCCAAAAGCACGAGATCAGCATCAACGAAAATGATTACCCTGACAAATACAAACCTGTAATAAGAAAATTATTAAAAGCTATGCAAGATGAAAAGGTACGCGAAACGATGGAAATAGAAGATGAAATACTGGAAGAGTTGAAACTGAAAGAACGCATTGCCGAAAAAGCGCTTTTGATTGCGGATGCCGAAAAAAAACAAAAAGAAAAAGCCTTAAAGCTTGCCGAACGTGAAAGAAGGGAAAAAGAAATCGCTTTGGAAAGAGAACAAAAAGCAAGACAAAAAGAGAAAGATGCAAGACAAAAGGAGAAAGATGCAAAGCAAAAGGAGCAAGAAACGAAAATTAAATTGGCAAAAAAAATGTTGATGTATGGCGAACCCATTGAAGATATTATGTCGGAAACTGGTTTAACGAAGAGCGAAATCGAAAAACTCAAACCGGAATAAAACCACTAATCACTTTTGGGTAATGCAGCGGGAATATCTTTTCCACAAGGATAATTAAAGAACGAATGGATGATTAATTAACATTATTATTTTTTGCCAAAAGCAGGAATCATCTGCAAACAAGAGCCATAGCAGTGACTTCTTTGCTTGGGCTTTTTGTCTTTCCTTTGTGAATATTTGCACTGATTTGGGGTTACTCCAATGCTGGAAACCACCGCTATCGAATATGATCAGATTGCCGAAGCAGCAAAGAAAAAGGCAGCGGCAAAAATAAGGGTTGAACAGGCGCAAAAAAAGATCATATGACACATTCACATGTAGCTAATCATGGCCACAGCAGGGCTTTTGCACTGGGTATCGGGCTGAATATCGCCTTTGTTGCAGTGGAAGTCTTTTACGGCCTTGCGGCCAACTCCACAGCGTTGCTTGCCGATGCCGGGCACAATGCCGGCGACGTGTTAAGCCTTATTTTTGCATGGATTGCCATCGGCCTTGCTGCCCGAAAGCCAAAGGGAAAATACACTTACGGCCTGCGCAAAACAACCATTTTGGTTTCCATCCTCAATGCTTTGTTACTGTTTGCAGCCGTGGTTGCCATCGGCAGGGATGCCGTCCTGAAGCTAATGGAGCCGGAGCCTGTCGGCGGCAGGCAGGTGATGATCGTGGCAGGCATCGGCGTTGTGATCAACACTTTCACGGCGTTGCTCTTTATGAAAGGGCAAAAACATGACCTGAACATACGCGGAGCATTTTTGCACATGGCAGCCGATGCCGGCGTTTCGGCCGGCGTTGTTATCGCAGGATTGCTCATCACCCTCACCGGAATGGCATGGATAGACCCGGTAACCAGCTTTGTGATCATCGCCGTCATCCTTTGGGGTACGTGGCGATTGTTCACCGAATCCGTTGATCTGGCACTCGATGCCGTTCCCAAACAGATTGATCCGTCGAAAGTCCGCACTTTTTTGTTGAACCTCAACGGGGTCGAAAGCATTCACGACCTGCACATCTGGGCCATGAGCACTACCCATATCGCCCTGACCGTTCATTTGGTGATGCCCGGTGGCTATTCCGACGATTTTATCGCAGACCTGCAAAAAGAGTTAAAAACAAAATTCGGTATCGGACATACTACTTTTCAGATCGAACAAAAAAGAATTGATAACAAATCCGATCAGGATTGCGGGTAATAAATTTAATGTAAATTTGTTGGGTGGAAAAGACAACTTTCTATATCAAAAACATGGTTTGCAACCGTTGCATCATGGCGGTGGAGCACGAGTTGGAAAACCTCGGATTGAAGCCCCTGTCGGTCATACTGGGTGAAGCGGTTGTGGAAGGAGCGGTTGACAGTAAAACAACGAATGACCTTGCTCTGTCGTTGGAAAAGATCGGCTTTGAGCTGATTGACGATAAAAAAAGCAAACTCATCGAAAAGATCAAAACCGAAGTGATCAATTATATTCACTACGATCCGGCGCTTATTGGAAAGATCAATTTCTCGGATTATCTGGCCGAAACACTTGGATACGATTATTCCTACCTGAGCACATTGTTTTCTTCGGTCGAAGGGTTCACCATCGAAAAATACATCATTTTGCAACGCCTCGAAAGAGTGAAGGAGTTGTTGGTTTACGACGAACTGACCCTGAGCGAGATCGCCTACCGGCTAAACTACAGCAGTATGCAACACCTCTCCAATCAATTCAAGAAGATCACCGGGTTTTCGCCTTCGGCATTTAAAAATCAAAAAGAAAGAAAACGCAATACGCTGGACAGTATCGGACATAGCGAATGATCGTTTCCGGTTGCTGAAGAAATTGCATTACAATCCCGGGCTATTACATCAACATCAACCGGGATACCGGAATCACTGAACAAATCAGCTAAACGAATAAAAAAACCACAAAGTTGAAACAGATGGGGCTATTTTATTTCGCTGAAATAGCGCATGAACTGGATTCGTTCGTAAACCTCGGAGTTTTCGGATTTCTCGCGGCTTAATTTACCTTTGAACTGGTCGATGTACAAAAAGCCTTTCTCATCCATCCAATCGTGAAGTTTCTTTTTCATTTCAACAATATAACCGGGTCCGTGTTGATAGATCGCCGATGCAATCTGCACGGCACTGGCACCCGCAAGGATTTGCTTGATGACGGCGTCGCCGTTGTGAATACCGGTGGTTGCGGCAAGGTCGCATTTTACGGTTTTACCCAGAATAGCAATCCAACGCAGCGAGTTGTGCATCTCTTCGGGTGTACTGTAAATCTTGGCCGGCTTGACGGTAATCTTGTCAATATCAATGTCGGGGCTTGCAAAACGGTTGAAAAGCACCACACCGTCCGCTCCTTTATCGGCAAGATTTTTTATCACCATACCGAGATTTGAAAAATACGGACTCAATTTAATGGCAACGGGAATGTTGACCTGCTTTTTCACAGCCTCCAAAATGTCGTAATAAATCTGCTGAATATCGTGGCAATCTTTGTCGAGGCTGAAAGGCATGATGAAGATATTGAGCTCCAGCGCATCGGCACCTGCTTTTTCGATATCCCGTGCAAAAGAGACCCATTCGTGTGATGAAATACAGTTAACGCTTGCGATCACCGGGATCATCACCTCTTTCTTTGCCTTGCTGATCAGCTCAAGATAATTGGTCAGCTCCTTCTCTTTTACGTGCACATCAATGTAATCGAATGTTTCAGAATGTTCGGCATACATCAGATTGTTTTCACCGGCCATTTTGAGCTTGTGTTCGGCCTCAAGCATGATTTGCTCCTCAAACAATGATTTGAGCACGACGGCACCTGCACCGTTTTTGGCAAGCTCTTTTATTTTTTCCACCGAATCGGTCAACCCGGAGCTTCCTACAATAATGGGGTTGCTTAATGTTAATCCGAGATATTTTGTTGTTAGATCAGCCATTTTATTTCCGATTTAATATTTGTTTTTCGTTTTAATCATTTAGTTCTTGCGAACTTTTTCCTGTAAATATTTGTGAATTCCTGCAGCGGCTTTTCTGCCGTCGCCCATGGCGAGAATTACCGTAGCACCACCGCGAACGATATCGCCACCTGCAAACAACTCCGGAATAGAGGATTGCATCGTATCCTTATCAACGACAATCGTTCCCCAATCCGTCATTTTCAAATCGGGCAAGCTGCTTGGGATAAGCGGATTCGGCGAAACACCGACACTAACCACAACCGTATCCACATCAATATCAAATTCGGAACCGGGGATGGGGATCGGCCTTCTTCTTCCCGAAGCATCCGGCTCACCAAGCTCCATCTTTTGCACCTTCATCCTGTTGACCCTGCCGTGTTCATCGGCATAATATTCCACCGGATTGTGCAGGTTCATAAATTCAATCCCCTCTTCCTGTGCATGCTTCACCTCTTCAACCCTTGCAGGCATCTCTTTCAGCGAACGACGATAAATGATCATGGCTCTTTCGGCACCAAGGCGTTTGGCTGTTCTTACCGAGTCCATCGCCGTATTTCCACCGCCGATGACCGCAACGTTTTTGCCGCTCAATACCGGAGTGTCGTAATCTTCTTTGGCCGCATTCATCAGGTTGATACGCGTAAGGTATTCGTTGGAAGAGAAAATGCCGTTATAGTTTTCGCCGGGGATGTTCATGAATCTCGGCAAACCGGCACCGCTTCCTACAAAAAATGCTTCATAGCCTTGTTCTTTCAGGTCATCCAGCGTAGCGGTTTTTCCAACTACGAAATTTGTCCTGAACTTCACACCCATTTGTTTCATCACATTAATTTCCACATCCACAATCTCGTTGGGCAGCCTGAATTCGGGAATACCGTACTTCAGCACACCGCCGATTTCGTGCAAAGCCTCAAAAACGGTCACATCGTAGCCGTATTTACACAGGTCGCCGGCAGCACTCAGGCCTGCAGGGCCGGAACCGATAACCGCCACTTTAATACCATTGGGTTCGGCCACCTCGGGAATAGCGATCTTTCCGCTGTTTCTTTCAAAATCAGCCGCAAACCGCTCAAGGTTTCCGATGGCTACCGGTGTTTTCTTCAGGCTTATGGTGTAGAAACAATTGTTTTCACATTGTTTTTCCTGCGGACAAACCCTGCCGCAAACCGCCGGCAAAGCATTGGTCTCTTTCAAAACCACCGCGGCACCCAGAAAATCGTTGGTTTCGATTTTCTTAATGAATTTCGGGATATTGATCCCTACGGGGCATCCCGTGATACAGGTGGGATTAGGACAATCCAGGCAACGCTGTGCCTCTTCGAGGGCCATTTCGGCTGTCAACCCCAGATTCACTTCATCTATGTTTTTGTTCCTGATGTTGGGATCACGTTCGGGCATATGAACGCGTTCTTTTGAAGTCCGTTCTTTGGCCTTCATGGACTTACGGAGTTCGGTTCGCCATTCCTGGCTGCGTTCTGCTTTCAGATATTCTGCAATATTTTCCATTTTATTGAACGGTTTCAGCGGTTTTTAAATATTTTTCATAAGCTTTAACTTCCTGCTCGCGGTAAGCGCCAAGGCGCGACAGCATCAGGTCGAAATCCACTTCGTGGGCGTCAAATTCGGGCCCGTCAACACAGACGAACTTGGTTTTGCCACCTACAGTGATTCGGCAGGCTCCACACATACCCGTACCGTCAACCATGATGGTATTGAGACTGGCAAAGGTTTTAATGTTGTATTTCTTGGTGGTTAAAGCAGCAAATTTCATCATAATGGCCGGTCCGATGACCACCGAAAGGTGAACCTTCTCGCGGTTGATCACTTCTTCCATCCCTGCAGTAACCAGTCCTTGCTTGCCATACGAACCGTCGTCTGTCATCACGATGACCTCATCCGAATTAGCACGCATTTCGTCTTCGAGGATGATCAGGTCTTTGGAACGTGCTGCCAAAACGGTAATGACGCGGTTGCCGGCATTTTTCAATGCTTTCACAATCGGATAAAGCGGTGCAATACCCACTCCGCCGCCGGCACACAATACCGTCCCGAAATTCTCGATGTGGGTTGCATGACCCAGCGGCCCCACTACGTCGGTAACTTCGTCACCAACATTTAAAGCTGCAAGTTTGGCAGAAGTAACACCAACCTTTTGTACGATCAGGGTGATGGTACCTTTTTGCTCATCGGCATCTGCAATAGTCAACGGGATACGCTCTCCCTTTTCTCCAATACGGATGATAACAAAATGCCCGGCCTTCCTGGCTTTTGCAATTTCAGGAGCCTCCAGAACGACTTTTACGACGTTTTTCGAAAAAAACTCCTTTTCAACAATTTTACTCATTTTAAGATTATTGTGATTTAGTTTTTTTTTAAAGGCAGCAAAAGTATATGATTTTGTTAGATATAATCACATAAATACTTTTTTGGCATTTGAATATTTGTAAATCAATTATTTACAATTGCAATTTATATGCTGTCTAATTTATTTCTCCGGTTTTCTGCCCGGCATGGAACAGATTGAACGGAACGTCAACGGTTTACCTTGCAATCTGTGCCTCCGCCGCAACACATTTGCCAAATCGTGCAAAAACTTTGTAAATCATTCCGATAATTATGTAACAATCCCCGCATCACTACCGGCTACTTTTGCAAAACAAAACAGGTATTCAATTCAATCAAAACAATAACAACTAAAATTAAATTAAAGATGAAAACTTCGGTAAAATTATTTTTAACATTTATTTTCCTCGGCATCACTTCGCTGTTTGCCCAGGATTTGAAAACCGAAACCATTAAAGTTTACGGTAATTGCGATATGTGTAAAGACCGTATCGAAAAAGCAGCCCGATCGGTTGACGGGGTAACCGCCGCCGACTGGAACAAGGAAACCAAAATGCTGAAGGTTTCTTTCAACGAATCAAAAGCCGATTCGAAAAAGATCCAAAAAGCCGTCGCGAAAGCGGGACACGACACCAAACTGGAAAAAGCTCCCGATGCGGTTTATGCCGCCCTGCCCCAATGCTGCCAATACAAACGGGCTTCGAAGAAGCCGTGCTGTGACGACCCCGGCAGCCATAAATCCTGCAAGCACTAAATAAAACAGGCGATACAAAAACTGCCCTGATCAGTTTATCAAAACAAACTTTTCAGGGCAGTTTTTTTTGGATTTACAAGACTATTTTTGATTGTAATCGAAAATAGTCTTAATTTTTCCGAAACACTTCATGTCGTTTTTAAAATCAGTTTTATTCGGTTTTTTATACCTTTGTGAGGCAAGAATTAATAGAATGCTAAAATGTTGTAACCCACATGTAAATAGGGCCTGCTGAAAAAATCCCATAGCTTTGTCAGTTAGCAAATTCAGCGTATAT
>JAOZMX010000143.1 GCA_029934065.1 Bacteroidales bacterium | reverse complement strand
CTTCAAAAAATTCCTCATTCGGAAAATTGAATTAAAAAAAGAGATAATTCACACGTCAATGCCTTCCTACAAAGTGGCTTTTCAGGCTTGTACTGAAAAAACGTAGTCTCTTCAGTCTCTTGGTTCTATCGTTCCATTGTCCCATCATCGCTTCATCTCACCGTCTCTTCAATCCCTTCATCTCTTCGGTCTCTCCAGTCCCATCGCTCTCCCCCTCCCAACTTCCAACTCCCGATTTCTGACTTCTGACTCCCAACTCCCCCCTCCCGATAACGCCCATTTTTAGAAAATCTAATCTTTTTGAAAACCTTTCCGTCCGGAGAAAAACAATTATCCCTATTTTTGACCGCCGAACCTGAAAAATACGATAAACATGAAACTTACCGGACTTTTACCTGTAATCCTGATCGCAACGGCATTGGGATTTTCTTCCTGCCATCGGCAGCAAAAGAACGACAATAAAGCTAAAATCGAAAAACTGATATCGCAGCTCACGCTTGAGGAAAAAATCAAAATATTGAGCGGCACGGGATTCGACACACCGGGCATCGACAGACTCGGGATTCCGGGGTTGAGAATGACCGACGGCCCTGCCGGGGTACGTTGGGGCAAATCAACGGCTTTTCCCGGTCCCATTGCATTTGCCGCCAGCTGGGATAATGATTTGGTTTACCGCATCGGGCAGGCAATGGCCCGGGAGGTAAAACTGAAAAATAAAAATGTGTTGCTGGCACCATGCGTCAACATCCACCGTTTTCCGTTGGGAGGGCGCAATTTCGAAAGCTATGGCGAAGACCCGTTTCTTGCCGGAAAAACGGCAGTGCCGTTTATCAGGGGAGTACAAAGCGAAAATGTGATTGCCACGGTGAAACATTTTGCAGCCAACAATCAGGAATGGGAACGTTTCAGGGTGAATACGGTCGTGAGCGAAAGAGCACTGCGTGAGATCTACCTGCCGGCTTTCAAGGCTGCCGTGAAACAAGCCGGTGTTTACAGCGTGATGGCCGCCTACAACAAAGTGAACGGCTATTACTGCTCCGCCAACAAACACCTGCTGACCGACATTCTGAAAGACGAATGGAAATTTGAAGGGTATGTGGTATCCGACTGGGGTGCTACCCACAATACTGTCCGCGCTGCCAATGCCGGTCTGGACATCGAGATGCCCTACGGCAGACATTTCGGCGACAGTTTGCTGACTGCCGTCAAAGAACAAAAGGTAAGCACGGCTACCATCGACGATAAAGTGAGAAGGATACTTGGCGTGATGTACCGTGCCGGGCTGATGGATACAACCCGGAAAAAGCCGGCCGACGACGAAGCAGTGTACCGGAATCATAAAAACCTTGCCCTGGAAGCAGCCCAAAAAAGCATGGTACTCCTGAAGAACGACAATGCTCTGTTGCCTTTGAAGAAAGAAAAAATACGTTCCATTGCGGTGATCGGGCCCAATGCAGCCTATCCCATCAGCGGCGGCGGAGGCAGTTCGATGGTACGCCCCTATTACAAAGTCTCTCCTTTGGAAGGCATCCGGCAATTGGCAGGTGATGAGGTGAAAATTGAATACGCACCGGGGCCGGCCATGGACGGTGATATTCTTCCGGTGGAAACGGCTTATCTCTACCAATCCGACAAAAAAACACACGGATTGAAGGGGGAGTATTTCTTCAATGAAAATTTCGATACCGTCCCGGTGTTTACCCGCACCGACCCGCAAATCAATTTCAACTTCGGATACAATGCACCCGAGTCGGGCATGGATGCCCTGGACGACGGGAACAAATATGCCATCCGCTGGTCGGGATTCCTGAAAGCTCCGGTAACGGGCGCCTATAAGCTGAAAGTACAATGCGACGGCGGCGTCAGGCTCTTTGTGAACGGGAGATTGCTTTTTGATGAAATGAACAACAGACCGGTCAAACTGCGTACGGCATGGATACATTTCGACAAAGGGCATTATTACAGGTTCAGGATTGAATATGTTTCGTCGTGGGGTGTGTCGGAAGTGAAATTCGGTTGGGACATTCCCGGATACGACCCGGTGGAAGAGGCTGTAACGCTTGCCAAAAAAGCCGATGTGACCATACTTGTAACGGGTTTGAGCAACCATTTCGAATCGGAAAGCGGCGACCTGAAGCGGTTTACTTTTCCGCGGCAGGACCGGTTTATCAATGCCGTTGCTGCGGCAGCTCCAAACACAATCGTGGTCATGTACAACGGCTCTCCCTACTCTATCAAAGCGTGGTCGGACAAAGTCCCGGCTATACTCGAAGGCTGGTACGGCGGGCAGGAACAGGGTAATGCCCTGGCAAATGTGCTGTTCGGAAAGGTTAACCCTTCGGGAAAACTGCCCTTCTCCATGATTGCCGATTCAACCGATTGCCCTGCATTCGAAGGCTACCGCAGTTCCAAACTGGTATCGGAATATGCCGAAGGTATTTTTGTGGGATACCGCTATCTCGAAAAAAACAACATCAAACCCCTGTTTCCGTTCGGACACGGATTGTCGTACACAACCTTTGAGTACCGCAACATGGATGTCCAATGGCAAAACGACGGCACGCTGAAAGTTTCGTTATCGCTACAAAATACCGGAGAACGCGCAGGCTCCGAAGTGGTTCAGTTGTATCTGTCCTCCCCGGCAAACAACCTTCCCAAACCGGTGAAAGAACTGAAAGATTTTGAAAAAATAACCCTGCAACCGGGTGAATCGGCCAAGGTGGATTTTACGCTTGTTCCCGAAAACGACTTTGCATACTTCGATGAGCACATCCACCGGTGGGCCGTGCAACCGGGAAAATATAAGATCATGGTGGGAAGCTCCTCGGAAGATATCCGGCTGGAACGGGAAACGATTTTCCGGTTCGATACGGAATAAAAATAATAATCTGCCTGTTGAAAAAAATACAAATGAAAAAAAATACTCTTTGCTTTACTACTTGTATTCCCTCTTTTGGTTGCAGCACAGAATGATTCAACATCAAAGGAGCAAAAAAGAGAAAAAAGAGTGAAATATGCCGCATTGCCTGTTATCACCTACAACAGGTCGTTCGGGATGCAATTCGGCATGATGGGCAACGGATATTTTGATGCCGGCATTAAGGATACTGTTTCGCCCGCATCTTCGGTGGGACTCGTATTGAGTTTTTTCACCAACAAAACCTACTTTATCGGGTTGTTCAACAGGCTTTATCTCGATCGCGACCGCTGGCGGACCAAGTTCGGGCTTGGATACGGAAACATCAACTTTCAGGCCTATTTCGATTTTCCCGACGGGATTCCAACGGAAGGCTACGAAAATGAGGACGGCAAATATGTGGACTACAAGACCAGAATGGCTTTTGCCTACGCCGAAGGCACCAGGTTGGTAACCGGCAGGCTTTATCTCGGTTTGCGCATGACCTACACCTACCTCAACACGGTGTTCGATTCCGACAGCATTCCCACCGAAACACTGAACTTGTTCGGCTTCGGACTGGCAGGCGAATACGACACGCGCAACAACGTCTTCAATCCACACAGCGGAATGAATGCCAAGATCAAGACCTTTTCGTTCCTTGAAGCGTTGGGCTCAAGCAATACTTACCATCGGATCGGGTTGGAATACAACAAATATTTTGCATTGGGAGAAAAGTCAACCCTTGTGGGAAGGTTTTACGCCAGTATTTCACTGGGAAAAGATATTCCGTTCAATGGAAAGACGGTTGTCGGGCGCGACGACATCAGAGGATATACCCAGGGAAAATACCGCGGCAATCAGGTGTACGACATTCAGGCGGCATACCGCCTGAACTTTCATAAAAAATGGGGAATGGTGGCTTTTGCAGGTGTTGCCGTAGCCATGGAAGACATCGGCGGCGCCAACAGCAGCGGGTTGTTGCCCGGTGCAGGTGCGGGAATCCGTTTCAAAGCCATCCCCTCACGCAACATCAACATCGGCATTGACGCCGCCGTGGGAAAGGGCGATTGGGGCATCTATTTCAGAATCGGAGAAGCTTTTACGAGGTGACAAAAACTCCTTGAACAAAAAGACAACGGCTTTTATTGCTTGATCACCTCCTGCAGTTCCACATCAAAGATCAGGGGCGAATTGGGAGGAATCACCTTACCCGATCCCCGCTCGCCGTAGCCAAGACTGGAGGGGATGATCAGCGTGGCTTTGCCTCCCTGACGCATCATGGCGATCCCTTCATCCCAGCCTTTGATCACCCGGCCTTTTCCCAGCACAAACTCAAAGGGTTTATTGCGTTTCGACGATGCGTCGAAAACCGTTCCGTCGAGCAACTTTCCCGTGTACCACACTTTTACCTTGTCGCCGGGTTCGGCTTTGGGCCCGTCACCTTTCACTTTTTCAACATAATAAAGTCCCGAAGGGGTGGGCTTCACGTTGATATTGCTGTCTTTTACGTATTGTTCGATCTTCAGGGCTTCTTTCAATCGCTGCCCGGCCTGATACTCCTCCTGCGTTTGTATATTCACCAGCTCTATCTCACTGATGAGCGTTGAATAGGGAGGCACAAGCCCGGGCCTTCCCCGTTTTCCGAAAGCAAGGTTGGAGGGCATGATGATCCTCGCCTTTCCGCCCTGGCGCATCATCAGCAAAGCCTGATTCATCCCCTCGGTGTCGTATGGTTTGCCCAGTTCGAAAAACACCGGCTCACCCGTCTCTTTCGTGGAAAATATTTTGGTGCCGTTAAGCAACTTTATATCGAAATCCACCGTAACGAGATCACCCTTCTTGGCCAACGGGCCTTTTCCTTTTTTTAACCTCTGAAAATACAATCCCGTCTCGGTGGGCTTGACCGTAATGTTGTGTTCCTTGATGTAAGCCTGCAAGGTACTGTCTTCGGCAATTTGCATCTTTACCAGTTGCTCGGCATAGTCTTCCCTGGCCTGATCTTCGGTTTTGATATCCTCCAGTTTCACATAAAAGGTCAGTTTTTTCACACCGGCTGCATATTCGGGTATCTCCGGAAAACGGGCTGTTTTCAAGAAAAAAGATTCGGCATCCACGACAAAAATGGCACTGTCGCCAACATGCATCATCTCCAAACCCTCCATAAAATCACCCGGATATGCAGGTGGCGTAAGCGGAATGGGTACCAGCTTGTCAACCAGAATATCCGAATCGTAAAGCAAGGTATCGGGCGTTCCGTATTTCAGTTTAACGTATGCGATGTTCGGCTTGGCCTCATCTTCCGCATCTTTAAATGCTTTGTTGCTGTCCGGTATTCCCGGTTTTGCCTGTTTCGCCGTGTCGTTTCTTACAACAAACTTGTATGCAAGTCCGTCGTCGGTATAAGTAAATCCCTCGTGATCTTTAAGTTTGCTTTCATTGTCCTGCAAACCGGAATTGCAGGAAATGAAAACGACCGACAGTAAAAGTGCTGTCGTCAGCAGAAAAAACATACTTTTTTTCATGTGTTTCAGATTTTAGAATGCATGGGCGTTCTTAATATTTCCGGTTTGGTCACGATTTTCGGCTTCGCCGTCGAAAATCCCGCCAAAACCTTTCCCGTCAATTTGCGGGATCATTCCCGTGTAAATCCGGCAGATCAGTCTTCCACTTTGATCAGTTCCACTTCGAAAAAGAGCGGAGAATAGGCTTTGATGCTTCCGCGTGGTTGTGCACCGTATCCCAGTTTGGAAGGGATGATCAATTTGGCTTTGCCGCCTTCTTTCATCATGGCAATCCCTTCGTCCCAACCCCGGATGACCTGTCCAACGCCGAGGGTAAATTCAATGGGTTCGCCCCTGTCGTAGGATGAATCAAACTTTTCGCCGTTCAGGAAAGTCCCGGTGTAATGCACCTTGACCTTTTTGCCGGCAACGGCTTGTTTGCCTGTTCCTTCTTTCACCTCAATGTAATATAGTCCGCTTTCGGTAGGCTGAACATCGTCATAATGATTCTCCTTCAGAAACCGTTCGATGGCCGGCAATTCGCCATCACGACGGCTTTCGTTGGCCAGCCGTTCGGCTTTCATCTGATCCGTTTCGGATTGTACGCTGATCAATTTTATGTCAAAAAATAGATCCTTATTGTCACCAATCTCTTCCGGTACCTCCTGGGTATTCATCATATTTTTGTAAAACTCCTCGGCATCCAGAACAAAAGTGGCGCTGTCGCCAACATTCATCATCATGATCCCATCCATCAGATCACCATCATATACAGGATTGATCTGGAAAGGAATAGGCCTTCCCGCACCGTTGTACAACATCGTATCTTTGGTACGGTAATTCATGATTACTTCCACAATATCATAGCGTTTGACACCCGTTGAATCTTCGTTGTGTACATAAAACTTGTATCGAACCCCATTGTCTGCGGTTTGGAATTTTACATCGTTGCTGTTTTTACAACCGTAAATCAAGGCTGTAAATAGAAAGATCACCGAGATGATTCGAAGTGATCTGAAAATTTGTTCTCTTTTCATTTTTAATTATTTATCTTTAAGTGTTAAAAGTTTAATATCGTAAATCAAGGTGGATTTCGGAGGGATTTTGTTTTGATCGCCCGTCAATCCGAAAGCAAGGTGCGAAGGTAAAATAAATTTTGCACGGTCGCCTTCGTGCAGCAATAATATTGCTTCTTCAATGCCCGATTCAACCCCGCCTTTTCCGATTAAAAATTCCTTTGCGCCCTCTTTTTCAGAGGTATAGATCAGCTCTCCGGTAATCAACCGCACTTCGTAATCAATGACGGCAATTTTTCCCGTTTCGGCTTTTTTCCCGGCACCCTTTTTATAAATCATGTACCGCAATCCGGTTCCCGTGGTTTTCATTTTCCAACCCCTCCTCCGGATAAAATCCTCTATTTGCCGGTCTTCCGTCTCTTCCGCTGCTTTGTTGGCTGCAATCAGTTGTTCCTTGTCAACATGGACAGGTGTTGCCGTATGCCGGTTATCGCTTTGATCGCTGTTGCATGAAACAGAAGCACTAAGCATTAAAAACAAACCGATGCGAACAATCATTTTCACCTTTGGAGTTGCATTATTGAATTTCAAAATCAAGCAGATCCCGGTAACCCGAAAGTACCTGCTTTAGTTTTTCAATGGTCTGATCCATCGGCAAGTAAGAATCGCCGCCGGCTGCGTTCAGATGGCCCCCACCCTCAAAATGTTCCCGGGCAATCCGGTTTGCCGGAAAATCGCCCTTGGAGCGGAATGAAAGCCTGATCAAATCATCGCGTTCGGTGAGCATCACCGATAAATTGACGGTGCGAATGGAGAGCGGATGGTTGACCAACCCCTCGGTATCGCCGGGTTGGTAACCGTATTTTTCCAGATCTGCTTTTGTCAGGGGAATCAATGCCGTGTGCAATCCGGGAAGGATGATCATCTTTTCGCTCAATGCATTACCCAAAAGCCTGATCCTGTTTTCGGTAAAGGTATCGTAGATCAAACGATGCAGGCGCTGGACGTCGATCCCCGTTTCAATCAGTTCGGCCACCGTTAGATAGGTCGAAGCATGGTTGCAGCCGTAGCTGAAAGAACCCGTATCGGTGACAATGCCGGCATACAAAGCCTCTGCCGCAGACTTGTCGATCAACTGCCTGTATCCGATCTTTTCAACAAATCCAAATACCAGTTCAGCCGTTGAAGAGACATCTGTAAACGAATGAATATAATTGAATGAGGCCACATCGGGATGGGGATGGTGATCGATCAATATCTTAACACCATTTGCCGACACAAGGGCCTGCTGCATATCTTTAACCCTTGAAGGGGCATTGTAATCAAGGCAAAAAATAACTTCCGCATCTGCAAGTTCTTTTTCGGCCGCCTCCTTTTGCTTTTCGTGAATGACGATCTGCCCGCTCCCGGGAATCCATCTTAAAAAATCCGGCATGTCGTTGGGAATTACTACCTTTACCTCATGTCCTGCATTTTTAAGCAGGTGATACATTGCCAGTGCCGATCCGACGGCATCCCCGTCGGGGTTGTAATGCGATGTAACGGTGATTTTTTTGGGATGTGCCAGCAGTTCCGCAACTGCTTTTAGATCTTTTTGATTCAAAATATGTTATGTTGTATTAAAAAATTTCTTCAGCCCGGTCAACGGCGGCAAAGATAAAATTAAAAAAGGTTAATGCCTGCCTGAAAAATTTATTGTGCTACTTTTGCGTTTTTCACACTAATTCACAAAAAACATACAATTGTAACAATGAGCGGAAACAAAACATTAACAATGATCAAGCCTACGGCCTTCGCCAAAAATTACACCGGAAAAATCATCGACAAGATAATAGAAGGTGGTTTTAGGATCGTGGCCATGAAAATGACGAAATTAACAAAGGATCAGGCAAAACTTTTCTATAAAGTACACCAAGACAAACCGTTTTACAACGATCTGGTAACGTTTATGAGTTCCGGGCCCATCGTTGCGGCAATCCTCGAAAAAGAGAATGCCGTGGAAGCATGGCGCCACTACATCGGTGCCACCAATCCCGAAAAAGCTGCTCCGGGTACCATCAGGAATTTGTACGGCACTTCGCTGCAGGCCAATGCCGTGCATGGTTCCGACAGCGATGAAAATGCGGAAATCGAAGCCGCCTTCTTCTTTTCGCAACTCGAAAGGTTTTGATGGCTGAAGCCATTGACTAACCTGTGGAATTTCTTTTTCACCTTTCTATTTCCGCGGAAAATACTCCTCAAACGACCGGTCGCTGTAAAAAACAATGACCTTTTCGACGGCCGGGGTGCCGGCGTCATGTGAAATTTTACGTGATTCCTTTTCCTGTTCCGCCTCTTTTCGTGCATTTTCCCCACTGCTCTTTTCCTTTCCAACATTAGCATACCCGCCGTATGCAACAGGGTTTTCATCCTTTATTTGAGCTTCTCCGTCATTTAATGTGCTGCGCGCGCTGCGCTCCGGTTTCATTTGCCTTTCTTCGCCCGCCGAGGAAAACAAATCCACCTTTTCTGCTTCTTCATTCATCGCACCCTTACCAAGTACCAGCCAGTTGAGCCTTATTTCGGGATATCGTTTGAGTATCTTCATGATCAAATCCAGACTGGGCTTGTTCCTGCCCGAAAGAATGTGTGAGATGTTGGAGGGCTGCACACCGATAGCCTGGGCAAATTCGGCGTTGGATAAATTTTTAATTCTGATGATCGTGGAAATTCTTTCGCTGATCCCTTCCATTTTTAATTTTTTTTTATGATTAAAACTTTACAAAAGTAAATTAATTTACAATTACATTTGTGATTTATGTAAATTTACTTTTGTAAACCACCATCCGTTTTACTTTTTCTTGAATGATTTATTTAAATAAACGGATTAACATTTATTCAATCAATGAATTGAATACTTTATTGATGTTTGATGCAACCATTCTAAAGTTGATTTGAATTTATTTAAAGTAAACAGTTAAATGATTTATATTAAAAGCTGGATAATAGTTGTTTAAAGCGAATGATAAAATTATTTATTTAAA
>JAOZMX010000142.1:6612-9515 GCA_029934065.1 Bacteroidales bacterium | reverse complement strand
CTTTCAAAAAAGGAAGAGAACAAAATAATACACGGAAATTCTCCAAAGGCCAAAAGATCATGACCATAGTTATAATAATAAACACTCCGTTTTATTCTAACAGATTGCTTCGGAAAGAGATTATAGATAGTGGCGTTTCGTTTTCGAAAAAGCCTGACTGAAAAACGGACTTTGCGACACCGGTTTATCGGGCGAAGCAATCTCTCCCGGCATTGCCTCACACTACCCCTTGATCCCCTGAAGGGAAGAACCGCCCGCCGGAGTGCCGGAGAGTAGATGTGGCAGGTGGTAAGCTTGTTTTTTATTTACAACACCAAAAACCAATACCCGGATTTTCCCGCAAAAGTCTATTTTTGCGCTATGATGTCAACGCAATCGTTTTCATTTGACAAGGAGAAAATTCTTTTACCGACGGCGTACCTGCCGCCGGTGCATTACTTTGTGCTGATGGCAAAGGCGGGGGAGGTGCTTATCGAGCAATGGGAAACTTATCCGAAGCAGACCTACCGCAATCGTTGCGAGATTTATTCGGCCAACGGTAAGATACCGCTGATCATTCCCGTACGCAAGCCAAACGGCAACCATACCCTTACGAGGGATATCGTGGTTTCGGGGCATGAGAACTGGCAAACTCTCCATTGGCGGGCGATCAGAACGGCGTATGCCAACTCGCCTTTTTTCCTCTATTACCGGGATGAACTGAAACCGTTTTTCGAATCAAAAGCTGAACGGCTGTTGGATTTTAATGCCGCTCTTTTACAGGCATTGGTTTCACTCATCGGCATGGATGTCAGGATCGAACTAACGGCAGCATATCTTCATAACCCTGAAGATACGGCTGATTTCAGGACGATGATTTCTCCGAAAAAAAACTTTGATCTCTTTGCTTTGCCTGGTTATTACCAGACCTTTGAGGACAGGTTCGGGTTTATTCCCGGATTAAGCATTGTAGATCTGTTGTTCAATCTCGGTCCCGAAACGGCCGGTTACCTTACCGCGGCAGCAAAAGAACTTTAAAGTGATTTGATTTTTTCGTCAACAATGCGGACGATCTCTTTTTCCGCTTCCAGAGCATTTGCTTCGATTCCGGCACCTTCTTCCAAAAGCTTGTTTACAAAATCCTTGTCATTAACACCGGAGGCATTGATCCTGACGTTCATGTAAGCACCCCGCACGGCGGCTCTGGCGCATAACGCTCCCACGCCGGCATCCGAGACCGAGTTGGGATTGCCTGTTTCGGCCATGGCTTTCATGATTTCCATGGATTCGAAGGATTTTTTCATGACCCTGAAAGGGATTTCCATGGCATACTTCGATGCTTCTTCGATGGCATTCAGGCGCGCTTTCTTTTCTTCCTCCGAGCCCTTTGGCATTCCAAAGGCATCCATGATCTTATTGAAAGCACGGGTGTCTTCATCCACCAGGAAAAGCAATTCGTCTTTGAGCGCCTGACCCTTTTCGGCCCAGTTGGAAAATTCCTCCCAGCGGTCGTCCCATCCCCGTTTGTGAGAGGAGAGGTTGGCTACCATCGTCCCCAGCGACACACCCAGTGCACCCACATAGGCCGAGATGGAGCCGCCCCCCGGAGCGGGAGACTCGGAGGCCGTTTCGTCGGCAAAAGCACTTAACGACATATCGGTAAGTTTTTTGCCTTTGTCGTCTTCGATCATGTACTCGATGATTTTTTCTTTGGGGTTGAAGGGTTTCAGGTCATCCAGGCCCAATGATTTTACGGCGATCTTTATCAGCTCGCTTTCCGAAATGCCGAGCGACCGCTTTTGTTTGCGCAGGAAATGTTTCCCCGCATCGAGCATGGCTTTCAACGGTATCAGCCCTACCAGTTCCGAGCCGGTAACCCTGATGCCGCGTGCTTCGGCCTTTTTGCAGGCTTCCTCGAACGCCACATGCACCGGGGTGATGCTGATGTTGGTCAGGTTGAGTGAGATTTGCGCAATGCCGTATTCTTCGATGTACCAGCCGATGCCTTTCACGGCTTTTAAACTTCCGGGGATATATACTTTGTTCCCTTTTTCATCTTTGACGATCTTGCCGGTGATGGGGTCGCCTTCGCGCTTCACGCGTCCGCGTTCGCGGATATCAAAGGCAATGGCATTGGCACGGCGTGTAGAAGTGGTATTGAGGTTGATGTTGTAAGCCACCAGGAAATCTCTTGCGCCGACGGCCGTAGCACCCGATTTGGCATTGAATTTTGCCGGGCCGAAGTCGGGCTTCCACTCGGGTTTGTTGAAACGGTCGGCCAGCCCTTCGTATTCGCCCTTACGGCAGTTGGCCAGGTTGCGCCGCTCTTCGGTGAAAGCAGCGTTTTCGTAACAGTACACCGGAATTTCCAGCTCTTCGCCGATGCGTTTTGCCAGACGACGGGCATGCTCCACCGTCTCTTCCATGGAGATGTTCGAAACCGGTACCAGCGGGCATACGTCAGTGGCTCCCATCCGGGGATGCTCTCCCTTGTGTTTGCTCATGTCAATCACTTCCGAAGCCTTTTTTACGGCACGGAAGGCCGCTTCAACCACTGCATCGGGTGTGCCTACAAAAGTTACTACCGTGCGGTTGGTGGCCTTGCCGGGGTCCACATCCAGCAGTTTTACACCTTCAACCGTTTCAATTTGATCGGTGATCTGTTTTATGATGTTCATGTCCCTTCCTTCGCTGAAGTTGGGAACGCATTCTATCAGTTGTTTCATCTTGATTTAGTTTATGATGGTTCTTGAACGACAATCTTTTTTAGAGCGGCAAAAGTAATGATCGGTTTGCAGATTTTTAACGGTTTTTCAAAATTTTTTTTGATTGGCGTTTAGCCTTCGGCTGTTCAGCGTTTGGCCTGCGGCCGTTTGGCGTTTGCCCTTCGGGCGTTTAGCGTTTAGCGTTCAGCGTTCGGGGTT
>JAOZMX010000142.1:0-6512 GCA_029934065.1 Bacteroidales bacterium | reverse complement strand
CCGACTTCCGACTTCCGACTTCCGACTTCCGACTTCCTTCTTAAACTTTTCCTATTATGTATCCAGTTCAAAAACAAACCTTGCTCATGGCATCCTCTATCCCTGTATCTCCCCGTTCAAAATCACTGTTTCCACTTTGTTGCTTCCGTAGTAATAGGGCATGAATTGCAGATTGGGAATTGGTTTGGTGATAAAAACATTGGCTTTTTTGCCGGTACTGATGCTGCCCAGCTCCTGGCTTAAACCCATTGCGTAAGCAGTGTTGATGGTGGTGGCATTGATGCCTTCTTCGGGTGTGAGGCGATAGAGAATGCTTCCCATCGAAAGGATGAGCTGCATATTGCCGGAAGGGGAGGAGCCGGGATTGAAATCGCTGGCAAGAGCCACCGGCAGTCCTGCGTTGATCATCTTGCGCGCAGGCGCATATTGCATGTTCAGGAAAAAGGCAGCTCCCGGAAGAATGGTCGGCATGGTTTCGGAGTTTAAAAGGGCTTCGATCTCGGCGTCTCCCGTAAACTCCAGATGGTCAACCGACAGTGCGTTGTATTTTACACCTACCTGGATGCCTCCCGAATAATCAAGTTCGTTGGCGTGGATCTTGGGCCTGAGGCCGTGTTTCATGCCGGCGTTGAGTATCCGGTCGGTATCTTCCACACTGAAAAATCCGCGATCGCAAAAAACATCAATGTAATCAGCCAGTTCTTCGGCGGCTACCTGCGGGATCATCTCGTTGATGACCATATCAACATAAGCCGACGGATTCGATTTGTATTCCATGGGAATGGCATGTGCTCCGAGAAAAGTGGATTTAACGGTCAACGGCGAATCTTTCTTCAGCCGTTTGATGACACGCAGCATTTTCAATTCGCTTTGCGTAGTCAGGCCGTATCCGCTTTTGATCTCAACGGCACCCGTACCCAATGCCATGATTTCGTCCAGCCGCTCCATTGCGGCCACATAAAGCTCGTCTTCCGATATTTCCTGCATGCGGCGTGCAGAGTTCAGTATCCCTCCGCCACGTTTGGCGATCTCTTCGTACGAAAGCCCTTTGATTTTATCAATGTATTCTATTTCGCGGCTTTGGGGATAAACCAGGTGTGTATGCGAATCGCAAAAGGCCGGGAACACCATTTTCCCGCCGGCATCTATTGTGATCATATCAACGGATTTGCCGGGGTGCAACTTTGATCCCATTTCGGCCATGGTGCCAAACGCTTTGATTTTCCCTTCGGAAATAAACAAAAAAGCGTTTTTTATTGTTTTAATTTCCGACATCTCCTTGCCGGAAACTTTCAGGCGGGCATCGTCTTCAACCTGTACCAGTTCTTTGATGTTTTTGATTAAAATGTCATTCATCATTCGATTGTTTTATTTCGGCAAATGTACATTTAATTGTAAAACAATTTTTATTAACTTTGTTCCTTTAGTTGTTAATTTGTTAATAAAGCGTAATTATATAAAAATCAAGTATAAATAAAAATTAATACACCATGAAAAACAGGAATTATTACAAGTTTAAAACAATCTTTTTTTCGATCATCACGCTGTTTCTGATCAGTACGGGAATCAAAGCGCAAACCTTCGAAAAATATTATCAGGACGGACAGTTGTTTGTGAAATTTATTGACAGCTATGACCCGCAAATCCCGGTAAATGAAGATCATTCGGTGAACATGAAGGACGCCGTTTATTTTCAGGATATCTTCAGTAAATTTGAGGTGGAAAGTCTATCTCATCCGTTTGATTTTCCGGACGATATCAAACTGGAACGGACATACCTTTTGAGTTTTAAGGATCATTTTGCACTGGATGAAGCCATTGCCATGCTTGAGGCGAAACCCGAAATCGAGTATGCCGAAAAAGTTCCGATGTATTACATTGAATTTTCACCCAACGACAGTTTGTACAATCTGGTGAATGGCCCCAGCAACTGGAACTGGCACCTTGATGTGATACATGCCGAAGAGGCCTGGGATGTCACGCAGGGTTCGCCCGATATCAAAGTGGCCATTGTGGATAATGCCATTTGGGCCGATCATCCCGACCTGGCCGATAAGATCGTTTTGCAACGCGATGTGATCTATAATACCAACAGCTCAAGCCCTCCGGCATCGGGTAATCCGGGAGACTGGTCACACGGAACTCACTGTTCGGGGTTGGCCACTGCCATTACCAACAACGAAATCGGTGTTGCGGGAATAGGTTTTAATACGAGTATCATTGCCGTTAAGGCTGCCAACAACAGCACTCCCAACGGCATTTACGGATATCAGGGTATATCGTGGGCCATTCAGCACGGGCCGGATGTGGTCAGCATGTCTTTCGGAGGATCGAGTTATTCGCAAACCGAACAGAATCTGATCAACAACGGTTACAATCAGGGAATTGTTTTTGTTGCTGCCGCCGGCAACGACAACAATACCCAGCCGCATTATCCTTCCAATTACAATCATGTGATCTCGGTGGCAGCCACAGATGAGGATGACGGTAAAGCATCGTTTTCCAATTATAACCCGCAGGTGGATGTTTCGGCTCCCGGCGGAGTGGCTTATCCCGGGCCGGGCGGGTTGTTGAGTACGACTTACGACAACACTTCCATGGGCTATTACGATTATTATTTCGGTACCTCCATGGCTTGTCCCGTGGTGTCGGGTCTGGTCACGTTGCTTCGTTCCGTCAATCCGGAACTTACTCCCGATGATGTGGAAACCGTACTGGAGGAGACCTGTGATAACATTGATGCACAGAATCCCGATTACATCGGCATGCTGGGCGCCGGCAGGATCAACGCATATCAGGCTGTGATGGCGGTTCCTTATGAACCCGTAGCACAGTTGTGTACGCCGGTTACGATCATCACCCCGGGATCAACCATTGATTTTACGGATCAATCCGACGGACTTCCGGATTCATGGTCATGGTCCTTTGAAGGGGCTTCTCCTTCAACTTCTGCTTTGCAAAATCCGGCGAATATCAATTACAATACGGCCGGTACTTTTGATGTCACGCTCACGGTTGAGAATGATTACGGAACAAGCACAATTACCATGGAGGATTATATCACCGTTACCGGCAGCCCTTCGCCTTATTTACAGTTTTCGGTTACGGATACCACACCATGCATCTGGACGCCTGTTGCTTTTACCGATTTGTCGTTGTACGATCCCACTTCATGGCTTTGGGAATTTGAGCCCGCGACGGTGGAATTTGTCAACGGCTCAAATGAAACGTGGCAAAATCCGGAGGTTCAGTTTCTTTCGCCCGGAACATACAGCATCACCCTGACGGCTGCCAATGTCAACGGAACGTCAACCACCACATTTGACGATTTTATTGTTGCTGCGGGAATGGATGTTCCGTTTGAGGAGGATTTCGAATCGGGGCTTTCTTCCACTTTCCAATTATCGGCCAACGAAAATGCCATGATCAAGGTGGACAAAAGAGCAGCGGGTGATGGTTTCTATGGCTTGCATTTTTCGGGTGGGACCTCTTTTTCGGGATGGTCGGGCGGCCCTGCCAATACCACTCCCGAACAGGCCTGGGAGGAAAATATCGCTTTTCAGGCTGACGCCGGGGTGTGTAATGTGGATGCCACACCCTATGCGGGTGTTTATCTTTTCTTCGACATGCGACAAACCTTCAGCCTTGGGAATACACTTTCCTATTTCAGGGTTTTGGTCAACGGAACCGATCAGGTGGCCGATGCCGAGGGCGTGATGAACTTCAATCCCGAGACCAATGAAGACCCGTTTGTTACGCATGAGTTTGACTTAAGCAATTACGCCGGAACGACCTTTTCGCTGACTTTTCAATCCTGTTGCAAGCTGGTGGATTATTTTTATGCCGAAGGTGATAACGTTTTCATTGATAACATCAGGATATACGGCAGCATGGTCGGTGTTGACGAGCTTATTGAAATACCTTTTCAAACAATTCATGTTTATCCCAATCCGGTGCACGATTTGCTTGGTTTCGATTACATCAGCAATGTTGATGGTAAGATTGATATCTCCCTCATTTCTGCCATGGGGCAAACCGTTTACACAAACCGTATGGAGGTGCCGAAAGGAAAATTTGCCGGCAGGATTGACGTATCGGGTTTCAGCAAAGGGGTTTATGTTTTAAACATTCAATCTCAAAACGGAACATCAACCCAAAAAATAGTGCTGCGGTAAGCGGTGCAATCACTCCGGTAATATTTATCTTTTCAAAAGCAAACGAATTTAAAAAAAAAGTTCTACTTTTGCAGGCAAATAAGTTTTCGGGTGAACCCCGGAAATTTATTTGCTTTTTTTTTTAGTTTAATAAATTCTTGCATTAAAATTCACAAAATTATGAGATTTAAGTCATTACTTTTTGCACTCACAATGGTCTTTGCTTTTACGTCTCTTTTTGCTGACAAGGTACAGTTGAAGGAAGCCCGTGATGTTGCTACTAAATTTTACAACAAAAAGTATCAGGTAAATTACCCTGAATCAACGGGAGTGTTTTACATTACCGAAACCTTTATCAATCGTGAAAAAGACGAGCCGGTTATTTACATCTTTAATTTCAACAATGATGGATATGCCGTTGTTCCGGCCGACGATCATATTTATCCTGTGGTGGGATTTTCATTTGAAGGAAAATACGATCCGGCAACAGCTCCGGAAAGTGCAAAGTTTGTGATTGACGAGTTTGGCCGTCAGGTTACGTTTGTAAGAGAAAACAATGTGGAAGCTACACGCGAAGTCGTCAATGCCTGGGAAAATCTCCGGTCGAATGACACCAAGCGTTTGGGCTTTTTGAGGAACAACCGTGATATCGGCCCGATGGTTCAGGCTTTGTGGAATCAGGACAGCCCATACAATGCCATGTGCCCCGCCGACCCCTCAGGACCGGGCGGACATGTTTATGCAGGCTGTGTTGCAACGGCAATGTCTATGTTGATTTATCACTGGAGATATCCTTTCCAGGGTACGGGAAGCCATAGCTATTACGCTTCCGGTTACGGTACGCAAACAGCCAATTTCGGACAGACAACCTACGACTATTACGGAATGGTCAATTCGTCAGACAACACCTACAACGAAATGATCGCATTGCTTCAGTACCATTGTGGTGTGGCGGTTGAAATGAATTACAGCCCCAATGGCTCCGGCGCTTCTTCCGAATCGGTGGCTCCCGCCATTAAAAACTATTTCGGTTACAATTATAATGCACAACTAATTTATCGTGGCAGCTTGGTTACCTGGAAGGCGTACCTGAATCAACAAATGGACTGGGAACAGCCGGTCTATTATTCGGGATGTGAAACCAATAACGGCGGATGCCACGCCTTTGTGGTTGACGGTTATCAGGATCAAAATGACGACATTTATTACCACTTTAATTTTGGTTGGAGCGGTTCTGCCAACGGTTGGTACCTCGTAACAAACTGCGGCGGTTTTACACAATACAATGCCATGGTGCGGAATTTTATCCCCGATACCGATCTTTATCCTTACGACCCGCCGGAAGATGTTGTTGAGATCACCTGGACCAACGGTACCATTGACGATTGCAGCGGCCCAAAGGACGATTACCAGAATGATGTAAACATCAGCTGGCTGATCGATCCCCAAACGGAAATTGATTCGGTGGAATACATCCAAATCGAATTCAACCGCTTTGCAACGGAATTAAACGGCGATTTTGTCAGAATATACGACGGCCCGGATACGAATTCACCCCTGCTCGGGGAATTTTCGGGAACCGACCTTCCGCCGGTGGTCACTTCGGAAGGAAACAAAGTGCTGATCACTTTCACAAGTAACTCGGCAATTACAGATGACGGATTCCTGCTTACCTACAAAGCATTTCAGCCCAACTGGTGCAGTGGCATGCTGACATTGACCGAACCCACCGGAACTTTTGACGACGGCAGCGGCAGCTTTTATTACAAAAACAATACGGCTTGCATGTTCCGCATTACGCCCGAATATGCCAACGAAGCTACGATCTATTTCAACTATTTCGATACCGAGCCTGAATATGATGTAGTGAAGGTTTTTGATTATTCCAATCAGCAGTTGCTTGCCGAATTTTCGGGCACCGAAATTCCCGATCCGGTAGTTTCTCCGAGCGGTCAGTTTTTCATTACCTTCAATACCAACAATGCGATTCGCGGCGACGGCTGGGAAATCTATTATGAAGTGGGTAATGTGGGTATCGGCGAGCCCGGAAACTTTGAAAACGTAAAACTGTATCCCAATCCGGCACAGGATCTGGTGAATATTTCATTCACCGCCGAACCTTCTGATCATCTTGAAATCAATCTGGTGAACATGGCCGGCGTCTTGATTTACAGCGAACAGGTCAGTCACTTTAACGGAATATACAGCCAGGCCATTGATGCCTCCGGTTTTGCTAAAGGTGTTTATTTTGTGAACATCAAAACTACCAAAGGCAATATGGTGAAAAAACTGGTGATAGAGTAAATGTTTTTCATGTATTTGGATTTGAAAAGCCGGATCAAACGATCCGGCTTTTTT
>JAOZMX010000141.1 GCA_029934065.1 Bacteroidales bacterium | reverse complement strand
ATTTCATTAAATATTTATTACCGTGTTAAAAAAAATTTCATGATTATCAAAATGTTACCTGTTTGTAAAATAAGGTTCTTCGGTAACTATTTTTAATAATTGTCCTTCTTTGAGAACGGTTCCCGTTTCTATTCCGTTCATAACAGCTGTCAGTTCATCATTCCATGTGTTCCCGGTTCTTTTCGAAAATGCTCCGATTGTCTCCCCATTCTTTGCTTTTGCAAAATCCAGTTTAAGCCACGTAATGCTTTCTTTTTCTTTTTTGGTAAGCCGGCGAAGCGATTGAGCTGATGCTTTCATTACTTCCGTAAAGGATGAATAGCTCATCCCCGAAAAAGTGAAAAGCATGTTGTTCATTTTAATCCAGTAGATGATCATATCAATGGATCGTCCCGAGCTGATATCGTTCAACAAAACCATATAAGCCGGGTTTCCGTTGATTTCAAGATGTTTGTACTCCTTTGGTTTCTGATGATACTTTCCGGTGAATTTTTTTACAAAATCTGCCCCCAGGACATCCGGATCAACAATGGTATCCATCGTTTGCAAAACAAGTTGTGCCGCACCGTCGGGCTGCATGGCGCCAACGGCGACGGGAATATTCTGCGTATGCCAGCCTGCCGGGAATGTAACGGTAAAATCCGCATCGGGTTGCAAAAACCGGGTATCCCTGAAAAGTCCCTGTTTGGGGTTGACTCCGAAACAAAGCCCTTTCAACAAGCCGAATAATTCCGTTTTGTTTTTTGCAATGTGCCCTCCGGGAGTGTAATCAAGTTTTTCCACCTCTTTGTTCAGGTACGAAATTCTCTTCGGCGTATAAGGGTGCGAGCTGAAATAGTTTTTTTGCTCCTCCTCACCGGTCATGGTTTCCACATCTTGTTGAAGCCGTTCAAGAATCTGAGCAAGTTTTGCGGGATCGTAACCGGCGCTTGCCACAAGTTCAACCCCCAACTTATCGGCTTGTTTTTCCTGTTTCCGGCTGTAACTCGACAAAACCAATGCACTTCCGAAAGCAACGGGAGCATTGATCAAAGCCCCGAGATTTTGATTGAAAACCCCTACAACAGCTCCCGGTATTTGCAAGATTCCGGGCAGTATATTTTTTCGCATTTGCTTTACACTGTGCCTTTCGATGGCATGTATCATTTCATGTGCCATAATGCCGGCAAGTTCCGACTCGTCATTGACAAGCGGCAGGATTCCCCGTGTAAAATAGATGTATCCTCCCGGCAGGGCAAATGCATTGGGCTCGGCGGCATCTACCAAATGAAAAGTGAAATCCAACGGGACATCCTTTACCTGACCTGCGAGTTTTTGTCCAACCTCCGTTACCCAGTCCAAAAGTACCGGATCGTCATAAAAGCCCATTGCCTTTGGTATCTCCTTCGCATTTTCGGCACCGAGTTGTTTATCCAGATCATAATTCTGTGCAAAGGATTGATTAAAAAAAACAAGGAAAATCAGGACAATGTAAATCTGTTTTTTCATTGGGTTTCAGGTGAATTATTTAAAGGCGCAAAAGTATGAATATTTCACTAACCTTTTCCCTTTGTATCGTATCCGCCGGCAGTCCGGTTTCTTCCTGTAGTTTTCCTCTTCTCCGCCGAAGCCCTGGCGAAGGGCGGGCAATTCGCCGAAGTTTTAGCGAAGGCGTGCCGTCCACCTTCGCCAAACTCCGAACGCTAAACCCATATTCCTTTAATCTTCTACCTTTACCGGCTTCCGGCGTGCTGTGTCTCAGGTGCTGTGATAATTGTGCTGCTGCAACAAACTTTGCGCGGCACTGCCACCTGATACCTTTTTCATTAAAGTTCCCGCATTACTTAGCAAAACTTTAATTTTTATGCCAGTAAGATGTTAAGATTTATCAAGATAAACCCTGTTTGATTGCGGCTTATCAATGCTGAAACACTACTGATTTTTTATTAAGTTTATTTCAACCCTTCTGTTCTTGGCTCGTCCTTCGGTTGTATTGTTAGGAGCGATAGGACTTTGAATGCCGAAGCCTTTTGCTTCCAGCCGTTTCGGATCGATTCCTTTTTTAACGAAATAATCCCTCACACTCTGTGCACGTTTTTCGGAAAGCTGCAAATTGTATTCCGGGGTTCCCGTATTGTCGGTATATCCGTAAATTGTGAATCTGGCATCCGGATGATCTTTCATGATCTTGACGATATTATCCAGTTTATCATAGGAAGTCGGATTGATTTTTGCACTGTTCAGGTGGAACTCGATATCCTGTGCGTTAAAGCTAATTGCCTTATTAATCTCCACGGGAACGATCTTTGGAACGGGACAACCATTGTTGCTTGCCGGGCCAACTTCGTTGGGGCATTTATCTTCCGGGTCGGGGATACCATCACCGTCAGTATCGGGGCAACCGTTGAATTGTGGTAGTCCGGCCACCTCAGGACAAGCATCATCCTGATCTATGATGCCGTCGCCGTCGGTATCGGGACAGCCGTTGAATTCGGCCAAACCTGCCACCGTAGGACAAGCATCATCCATATCCATGATACCGTCGCCGTCAGTATCGGGACAACCATGGAATTCAGCTAACCCGGGAACATTTACACAGGAATCCAGATTATCGGGAATACCATCGCCATCAGTATCGGGGCAACCATCAAACAATTCCAATCCGTAAACATCGGGACAGGCATCGCGCTTGTCAATGATCCCGTCTCCATCCTTATCCTTTTTGGCACCAAACCTGAGAACCACACCAAAGGAATAATGCAGATAATCGTTAAAATCCCAAATATAATCATATGATCCCTGTATATTGGCCCCAAGTTGAGGTATGACCCAAAAATTGATCCCGACACCCATTGAATTTGATAAATAAGTAGTTTCATTAATGGACGTCCCATTCAATCCGAGGTAAACATACGGATCGAACCAACTTGTTTCTTTCAGTAAATAATCGTTGGCAAACTTATATTCCAGCTGTACTCCGTATTTCCAAAACTGATCATAAGTTATCTCCTTGTTCAAAGGTATTTCGTTCAACTTGGCAGGATCAAGCTTCACCATCGAAACGATTCCTGAGGCATTAAACGATTTGTTGAGATAACGTCCCAGCCGCAACATACTTGGAACAGATTTTCCCATCCAGTTGGCATTGGTAAACTGTTCACCAAGGCTCATTTCTATGGCGTTAAAATCAACATAGTTGAATCCTATTCCTAATAACCACTGGTTTTCCGAATTTTGCGCCCGGGATGTCAATCCAAGTGCAGCAATAAAAATAATAAGTAGAATTTTTTTCATGAGTTTTGATTTTAAATGATAATAATGAACTGGTTTTGTCCTGTTATTTTCTTTGAATAATGATGCAAATATATGGAATTATAATAATTTAAAAAAAAAGAAATATTTATCAATCAATTATTTATTTTTCACTTAAAAAATCCGGATGAAGAAAAAAAGCACCAAGTTTTTTGATGCTTTTTATTGTTCAGGGTTAAATATCCAAATTGACGGCTTCCACCGACTTTACCTGTGGAATGGCTTTTTTCATGGCAGCCTCCACACCGTTTTTCAAAGTCATGGTACTGTATGGGCAGGAACCGCATGCCCCCAGCAATTTTACATTAACGGTATTGTCATCGGTAATTTCAACAAATTCTATGTCACCACCGTCTTGCTGAAGATATGGTCTGATCTGATCGATCACATTTTGAACCTTTTGCGTGATGTCGTTATCTTTATTTTCCATGATATGATCTTGTTTGTTCTTTATTACAAATACATTAACACAGAATGATTGTGAATGTCCTTCATTTTAACCAAACGGAGAACCTTTCGGTTTGTTCAATTGCATGATCACATTTTTTGCCAAAAGGTCAAATGCTTTAGTTTCCGGATTATCGTCATCGAGCAACGAAACAGGTTTTCCGCTATCACCCGACTCACAAATACTCTGTACCAAAGGTATTTGTCCTAAAAACGGAACATTTGATTCTTCAGCAAGTTTTTTACCTCCTTCTTTACCGAAAATATAATATTTGTTGTCCGGAAGTTCGGCCGGTGTAAAATAGGACATGTTCTCGATCAATCCGAGGATCGGCACTTTCAGCTTATCCGCATTGAACATGCTGAAGGCCTTGCGGGCATCGGCAAGCGCCACTTCCTGTGGTGTGCTCACGATGGCTACGCCCGACACTTCCACATCCTGCAACAGCGTAAGGTGTATATCGCCCGTTCCCGGAGGAAGATCAATAACGAGATAATCGAGTTGCCCCCAAATGGCGTCACCCAATAATTGTTTCAAAGCGTTGGAAGCTATCGGCCCCCGCCAAAGCAAGGCTTGTGACGGATCAACAAAAAAACCGATGGATAAGATCTTCAATCCGTATTTTTCAAGCGGAATGATGACATCTTTTCCGTTTCTTCGCTCTGCAAGCGGTCTGGCTTCCATTAATCCGAACATCAACGGTACGGAAGGCCCATAAATATCGGCATCCAGTAAGCCGACCTTGGCTCCTGTTTTTTGTAATGAAACAGCAAGGTTTGCTGCAACTGTCGATTTGCCCACCCCTCCTTTACCGGAAGCTACCGCAATGATATGTTTGACACCTGAGAGGGCATCTTCTTTTCTCGACTTCAATGTGATGTTTCCACGCACCTGAATGTCTTCTCCAAGCGATTTTGTAAGTACATCAATGCAAGCCTGTTCTACAATAGCTGCGTTCTTGTCATTGGGCTCGGGAAACAGTAAAGTAAAACTGATCTTCTTTCCGTCGATCTGAATGTCTTCAACCATGTTTAGTGATATGATGTTATCACTTTTAGGAAAGTAAATCACTTCCCTCAACGCTTCAATAACCTGAACTTTTGTAATTGACATTTTTTAATTTTTTTTTAATCTTAATTAAAATAATAAATTTTTCAGGGTGCAAAAGTAGAAAAATATTTAAGCCGGTAAGATATGTTTTTTATTTTTAAGATAATTTAATTTATCCCATATATTGCCCGGAAGCCTCATTTCAATTCCTTTGCAGGATCCCAAAAATATTTCTCAAAATGAACGATCTGATCATTGATGATTTCAACGCCCTCGTTTTCCAACAATTGTTTCATGACGCCGGGCCCGCTGAAATGATGCTTACCGGTAAGGGAACCATTCCGGTTGACGACGCGATGTGCCGGAATATTCTCATTTGCGGCAAACGATCGTGATAACGCCCAGCCTACCATTCTGGCCGACCGTTTCATGCCAAGGAAATTAGCAATGGCGCCATAACTCGTAACCCTGCCGAACGGTATTTTTCCGACGACGGAATAGACTTTTTCAAAAAAATCCCGATGATCTTTCATGTTGTGGTAAATAAAAAAGAGCCCCTGCTAGAGAGGCTCTTTTTAATATGATAAAATATTCGATTTACTGAACCATTAATTTTGAACTTGCCCAACCCGATTGGGTTTGTGTTTGGATAACATAAACGCCGGCGGGTAAATCCGAAATGTTAATGCTTGCAGACTGACCATTAACAGGACTGTCGTAAACGATCTGACCTGTATAATTTACAATGCGAACATTCATGATTTCTTCATCACTGTTAATGTTGACAACATTGTTTGCAGGATTCGGATAAATCGAAAGGTTGGCCATTTCGTTTTCTTCAATTCCCGAGGGAAGCGATGTGACCTCCAAATCATCAATCATAAAGATGAAAGCATCTTCTGAAACACACTGAATGGCAACATAAACTTGTTGTCCGTCGTATGCCGAGAGATCAAAAGTTTGTAGGGTCCATTCGGTTGGTGCTTCCAATACACTTGCATTCAAAATATCAAAATCTTCAGGAGCCATTCCTGATGTTGATACACCTACATTGAATTTTTCCAGACCATACTGATCGGTGTATGATTTAGCCCAGAAATTAAATTCCGAATTAACACCCAATTCTACTAGCGGAGAAATGATCCAGTCGTCATTGGTGGGAGGAGGAACCGAAGCAAAGCATGCTCCGAACCGCTCACCGGCGTAGGGTTGAATTTCCGGTTCAGTCATTGGAGGATCAACGGTTGCCGGGTTGAAGGCAATATATGCCATCGGTTCATTTTGCCCCGGGAAGGTATAACCGTTAATGCTGTAAGTATTACCTCCGTCAACATCCAGTGCGGTCCATGGGTCGAATGTCAACGACCAGTCTTCCTGCTCTTCGAAAGTAAGTTCGGCAAGTATTACGGGAGTTGGGCCACCACCACCGACATTCAGGGTTACCGAAACAATAACCGTTGGGTTATCAGGATCGTTACTTGTGATAACAATATCAGCAGTATAAGTACCTTCTTCAAGGTCTGCCGAATTGGCTGTAACCGTAATTTCATCCATATCGTTGGGAGCTACCGTACCTGATGTGGGTGTAACGGAGAGCCACTGTGAAATAGGTTCGCCGACAAGTTTTGCACGGACATTCCAGTTATAATCCAGACCAAATCCTGCGAGATGATCCCATGAACCACCGGTTGAGATCCAGTCACCGTTCGGATCGGCGGGACCTGCATCGGTACCGGCCGGGAACAATCCTGCCTGATGAGTTACTTCATATCCTACCCAGATATCGCCACCCGAAATGGTTACAGGCGTATCGAGGGTGATGTAGTTCCAACTTGTAGGTGTGGGAACATAGGCCTGTTCGTAAAGCAATGAACCCGGAGCATTCGGAGAACCCTGTCCGTAAACTTTCAGGGTCAGGTCATCCGGATCATCGTTGATGTAAATCTGAATTTCAGTCAACTGCATGCCGGTGTATTGACCTACCATACTGGCAGGGAACATGGCAGCAACCTGGAATGTTCCGCCACTGGTCAAGCCGATGGCATCATTGTTCTCACCGTCGTAATTCAGGATCACCTCGTCATCTGTATTTTCATAAGGCTCACCCGGCTGATAATTCATATCCATCGAAAGGTCTGCCGGATTAAGTATGATTTCACTTTTTAATGAAGCCGCTTCACCTGTTGAACGCTGGGCCGTGATGGTGTTGTTACCCATCAGTGCGGTGTACATTACCGCAATGTTGTATTCCAGATCGGCAACACCAATGTTGGTAATGGAGAAATCATCGTCACCGGTTTGGTTTTGTTCCAGATCAAATGTCAGTGATGTGGGCGAAACGACAATTTCAGGTTCACCTCCCGGAGGAGCAGTCATGGTAAAGACAACGTCATCATAATATGTTTTGGGTGTCCCGTTGACATCCCATGCATAAAAGTCAATTGCACTCAACTGGTTCAGTGTACCGGTACCAAAAGTTCCGGTACTCCACACCCATGTTACCACAGAGCTGCCGTTAACAAAAAACTCTGCAAAATCATTGTTGAGGTCAACACTTATTTTAAGGTCAATCCATTCGTCGTAGTTGTAATTGAAGACTCCGGCACCTTGTCCTCCGGCATCAACGGTTCCCAGTCCGCCTGCATCAAAATATACCTGCATACCCCATTGACTGTTGGCTCCTGCAAAATCCTGCAAAACGTTGAAATAACCAAAATAGCCCGAGGGCTGGAAAACTTTCATATCAATATCATAAGCGCCTGAAGTTTTGTTGCCAAGAAGCATTACGGCATCATTAAGGCCTTCGATAACGACCGAATTGCTTCCGCTGGAAGCCTGATCGGATGAAATATACGGGTCGGTGGGTGAACCGGGGGCGTTGTCCCATGTGGTCCAGTAATCAATCCCGTTGGCCTGAGCTTCCAGTACCAGTTGTTCGCCGGATGTGTACATCTCGAAATCTTCTGAAATTTCGGCTGATGTAATTTGTTCAAAATTAACATCATCATAATAAGCCATCGGCTCTCCATTGACATCCCATGCATAAAGATTCATGGCTGAAAGCTGATTCAAAGTTCCGGTTCCGAAAGTTCCGGTGCTCCACTGCCATTCCACAACCATGTTATTGTCAACATACATTTGCGCCAGGTCTTCATCAAGGTCAACAATGACTTGGACATAAATCCATGTATCATAGCTGTAATTAAATGTTCCGGCACCTTGTCCGCCTGCGTCAACGGTTCCCAGTCCGCCGGCATCAAAATAAGCCTGCATGCCCCATTGGCTGTTAGACCCTGCAAAATCCTGTAACAGGTTAAAATAGCCGAAGTAGCCGTCCGGGATATAAACATAAAATCCCATGGAATACTTACCTGCGGTTAAATCACCCAATAACAGGACACAGTCGTTACCCGATGCGATAACTACCGAATTACTTCCTCCATGGGCTACATTATCACTTACCATGGGATCAGTAGCAGAACCGGGAGCGTTGTCCCATGTGGTCCAGTAATCGATTCCCATGGCAACAGCCTGTTCTGCAAGGTGTCCGCCTGCAGTATAGGCTTCAAAGTCTTCGCCAATGATGGTTCCTTTTCCCTGTCCGAAAGACACCAGTCCTATGGCAAGGAATAACATTAAAAATTGTAATTTTTTCAGCATAATTAATTTGATTTTAGTTAATAATAAAACGTTCTCAATGCAAATTTATATTTTTTATTGAAAAGCAAAATTAAGAATATTTTTTTTTGTGTTAAAATTTAATTGGTTTGTTGTGTTAAAAATTGGTAATTTGTTGCTCATTCGTTATAATTCAGCCCTGTTTTGTGAAAAGCCGTCCTTGCCAGGTGTTTCGTTCCGCAAGCCGTTGTTCGATCTTTTGCAGTATCCTGTCATAGCGTGCGGGGCCCCAGTGCGGCCCTGCAATAAACCGTGGTGGAACTTCTCCGGCAAACCTTTCCACAACAATGCCGGGATTGAGTTGTTCCAGAAAATCAATTACCAGATCAATGTATTCGTCCATCTCAAAAAAACGGAATTTCTCCGGTTCCAACCTGTAGTCCCTTGCCATTTTTGTTCCTTTTACGATCTGAAGTTGATGTATCTTAAGATTATTGAGTGGCAACTTCGAAAGAATGCCGGCCTGGGCGATCATCTGTTCTTTGGTTTCGCCGGGAAGGCCGAAAATCAGATGTGCTCCGGTTTTGATCCCGTATGCTGCGGTTTTTTCTATGGCCTCCACAGCATCCTGAAAGGTATGTCCCCGGTTGATTTTCATCAATGTGGAATCATAACACGTTTCGATGCCGTATTCGATGATCACATAGACTTTTTGTGACAATTCCCTGAAGTATTCGAGCTTTTCGTCGTCAATGCAATCGGGGCGTGTACCGATGACCAGGCCGGCAACATTTTCGATTGAAAGCGCCTGTTGGTAAATATGCCGGAGATTTTCGAGCGAGTCGTAAGTATTGGAATAGGCCTGGAAATAGGCAAGGAACTTTCCGGCCCTGCGGTATCGTCTGGCGTGAAACTCAATACCTTCTTCAATCTGTTGCCGGACCGGTTTTTCGGGCGAACAATAGGAAGGATTGAAGGCGTCGTTGTTGCAATAGGTGCATCCGCCGAAACCTTTGGTACCGTCACGGTTGGGGCAGGTGAAACCGGCATCTACCGAAACTTTTTGCACCCTTTCGCCAAATTGTTTGATAAAATATTGAGCGTAGGAGTTATATCGCTTTTCGTGGCCCCAGGGAAAAGTCATTT
>JAOZMX010000140.1 GCA_029934065.1 Bacteroidales bacterium | reverse complement strand
TATAATACTTTTTGAGAAACAGGAATTAATGATTGATAAATTATTTAACTAATTAGACCCTACGGTTAACTGCAGTTCATCAGGAATTACCGGAACGGATGCAGGAGGGAAAATGAAAACTACCGGTGTGCTTGGTGTTGATGGTCTTTGGTCTGCACCGAATACCGGAGCTACCAACGAAAGCGGATTTAGTGCTTTGCCGGGTGGGTTCAGACACACCAATTTTTTGGAAAAAAATAACATCGCCGATTTTTGGTCGGCTTCGGTAGCAGGCCAGGATTGGTATTACTTCTGGCAGTTAAAAGCAACCAATGCAGAAGTTTTTCATTATAGTGAAGCATTTATTTTCGGCTTTTCGGTAAGGTGTGTGAAGGATGAATAAACTCTAAATCCTTATTTGATTCTCCGCTAAAGGGGTTGGTTAAGTAAAAAGGCAAAAGGAAAAAGGCAAAAGTTATGGGTTATGGGTTAAGAGTTATGGGTTAGCATCTTGACAATAAATTTTTTGCATTTTTTGGCGATGAACACAACGGGCGATCTTATTCATCAGCAACTACACCGTTTGCAGATTTCCCTAATTCTCTTACTTTTTTGAAGGGGTAAAAAAGTAAGCAAAAAATCCCTCATCATGTCACTCCGGAAAAACTGACAGAAACTGAACGGGCGGAGAAAACAGCCCGGCTATCGAACATCATTCACCGTAAGGATAAGGTAGCAAAGCAATGAATAATAACTGACCGAAAATTGAAAAAGCTAAAAATAAAACGGCAGTATTAAAAGAAAACAAATAATATAAAACAACAACGGAAGCCGCTCCTGCAAATTGAAATAGATTAAGGGATTTAGGTTGCTTTTTTATTGTTTCAAGAAAACGTGAAAATGAAAAAAAACGAAAAACAAGCCCGATGAACCAACCGAAAAACAAAAAGTAAAAAATGTAATAAACAATTCGCATGAATAAGACAGAATTTATTTTTGAATCAAAGAACCTTTTTTTCCTTTGGATTTAATTCCCCCACGCTTATCTTCTTTTCTTCCCAGTTTTTGGATTGCCCTTTTGTTTGGCCATCTCCTCAAGCCTTTTCTGGAAACCGGATTTTTTTACAGGTTTCTTTTTGTTAAGCTGGATCTGACGGCGGATCTTATCTTCGTCAATCGTGCGACGGATAAAATACATCTGTGCAAAAGTCAGCAGGTTGGCCAGAAGATAGTAATAACTCAAACCGGATGCATAATTGTTGAAGATTCCCAAAAACATGATCGGCATGATGTACATCATGGTTTTCATTCCCGGCATCTGATTGCTCGTCGAGCCCATCATTTCGTTATTGATCTTGGTGTAAATGATGGTTGAAACGGTCATCAGCAAGGTGAACAAACTGACATGATCGCCGTAAAAAGGAATGCTGAACGGCAGATCCAGTATCGAATCGTAACTCGACAGGTCATGTGCCCAAAGGAATGACTGCTGTCGCAGCTCGATGGATGAAGGGAAAAACCGGAACATGGCGATGAGTATGGGAAACTGCAACAACATCGGCACACATCCCGCCATGGGATTAACACCGGCTTTTTTGTAAAGCGCCATGGTAGCCTGTTGCTTTTTCATGGCATCTTCCGACTTGGGATACTTTTTGCTGATCTCGTCAATCTCGGGCTTGAGCACCCGCATTTTGGCCGATGATTTATACGTTTTGTAGGCAATCGGGAAAAGGACGATCTTCAGCATGATGGTCAGCAGCAAGATGACGATCCCGTAGTTGAACCCATAGCCACCCAACCAGTCGAACACCGGAATGACAGCATAGATATTAATCCACGCCATCAAAAAGAAACTCCAGCCCAGCGGGATTTGACGTTCCAGTTCCAGATCATATTTTTTGAGGGTGCGGTATTTCAGCGGGCCGAAATACATCCGCATGGGAAAGGTTTGATCCGCCTTGTTGACAAACGGCACACCGATCAGCTCCGACATGGTTTTCAGATAATGCTCGTCGGTTTTCTCCGGGTCGGTAAAGGTTTTGATCTCGGCATTCATGAACGACTGGTCTCCGATGATCGTAGAAGCGAAAAAGCGTGTTTTGAAAGAGAGCCATCTCACATCCCTCTTCAGCAGTTCCTGATCGTCCTTACGTTCCGACAGGTAATCTACCCCATCGAGATAATAATAATAAATGGTTGATTCGTTTCGCTCGTTGTCCAGGCTTTTTTCCTGGCGGCGCATATCCACTTTGTAATTCAGATCGAGGAAATTCGTGCCGGCATCTATCACCCTGTTCATCCCTACCAGATGCAGATCGTAATCAATCATGTAATCATTACCTGCGATCGTATAAATGTATTCGATATAACTTGGCGACTGTCCTTCACGCCGGTCGGTGTAAAGGCGCATCGAAAAGGTCAGCGTATCATCTATTCCAATGACGGGGATCTCCCCTCCCGTCCATTCCTGTCCGTTCAGATACGGTTTGAAATAGAGATCATTGGTATTGATCGTCCGGTTATTGGAAGGAAAAGAATAGCCGAAATGTGTATTTTTATTGTTGTACAACAGCAACGGCAACGAATCATAGGTCTGATAGTCCTTGAGTTCAACATTAACGATTTTGCCCCCTTTGCTTGAAAGGAAGATTTTCAAAAGCTGGCTTTCGATGACCAATTCCTGCTCTTCACCTTGTCCGGCACTTGAAAAAACACCCAGTTTATCTTGCAAATCAGCAACCTTCTCCGGCTGGGAGGAGGATGTTTCGTCATTTACTTTTTCACTGGTTTGCGATGCCTGTTGTGCCTGAACAACAGCAAGCGAATCGGCACGGTGTTGCATCACGAGCTCCAGCGAATCGCTCTGTCGTTGCATCCGCTCCCGCTCTTCCTCGGATGGCTGGTTATAAATGGCAAAGCCGACAAAGATGGCAAATATCAGCAGTAAACCTATGATCGTATTTCTGTCCATTCAAAATTATTTTTGTGTTTGAAAAATCCGGGCGCAAAGGTACTCTATTTTTTCACCTGCCCGCTCTTTTGCAGAGCAAAAGTTTTGGCCGCTTTGATGAAACTGACGAAAACGGGATGCGGCTCGGCCACCCGGCTTTTGTATTCGGGATGAAACTGCACACCGAGAAACCACGGATGGTCTTTCAGTTCAATGATCTCTACCAGATCATCCTTTTTGTTGATGCCCGAAAGCACCATTCCCGCTTGGGTAAAATCATCAATGAACTTATTGTTGAATTCATACCGGTGGCGATGACGCTCGGAAATTTCCGTTTTACGGTAAGTTTCAAATGCTTTCGATTCTTTTCTGATGGAGCAGGGATAAGCCCCCAGTCGCATGGTGCCGCCCAGTCCCGATATCTTCTTTTGTTCTTCCATCATATCAATGACGGGGAAAGGTGTTTTGTTGTTGAATTCGGTGGAATGTGCCTTTTGATACCCCAGCACATTTCTGGCAAATTCGATAACGGCACATTGCATCCCGAGGCAGATACCCAGAAAAGGAATTTTATTCTCACGCGCATACCTGACGGCTTCGATTTTTCCTTCGATGCCGCGCGAGCCGAAGCCGGGAGCCACCAGAATACCATCCAGTCCCGAAAGGTATTTTTCCGCACCGTGGTCTTCCACATCCTGCGAATGAACCATTTTCAGATTCACACGACAATCATTAACCGTACCCGCATGAATAAAAGCCTCGATGATTGACTTGTAGGCATCTTTCAGTTCAACATATTTCCCCACCAGGGCCACATTGATCTCCATGGACGGATTTTTGTACCGCTGCAAAAATTCCTTCCATTTGTCGAGCACCGGTTCATTATCTGCCGGCAGCTCCAGCTTTTTCAGCACCTCCGTATCCAGCCCTTCCTGCTTCATCAGCAGCGGGACATCATAGATGGTTTCGGCATCAATGGACTCGATAACGGATGATTTGTTGACATTGCAAAACAGGGCGATCTTTTTCTTCAGGTTGTCGTTCAGGTGTTTTTCGGTACGGCAAACAATAATGTCAGGCTGCACCCCCTGTTCCAGCAAGGTTTTCACCGAGTGCTGCGTCGGTTTGGTCTTCAGCTCCTGCGCCGCCGACAAATAGGGCACCAGTGTAAGATGAACCACAATACAATCGTTTCCCATCTCCCACCGCATCTGCCTCACGGCCTCAATGTAGGGCAACGATTCGATATCGCCCACCGTACCTCCTATTTCGGTGATCACCACATCGTAATTATTCCGGTTTCCCAACAATTTGATCCTGTATTTGATCTCGTCGGTGATGTGCGGGATCACCTGAACCGTTGACCCGAGATAATCGCCGCGGCGTTCTTTGTCAATTACCGACTGGTAAATACGCCCGGTGGTGATGTTGTTGTCCTGCGAAGTGGAGACATTTGAAAAACGCTCGTAGTGGCCAAGGTCCAGATCGGTTTCGGCACCGTCTTCGGTCACATAACATTCGCCATGCTCATAAGGGTTGAGCGTACCGGGATCAATGTTGATGTAAGGGTCGAGTTTTTGAATGGTCACTGCAAAACCACGGGCCTGCAGGAGTTTTCCCAGCGAAGCCGAGATGATTCCTTTTCCGAGACTTGATGTTACGCCGCCGGTAACAAAGATGTATTTGGTTTTCGACATCTGATGTAACGTAATTGTATTTTAAAAATAAAAAAGGGACGTCCGCAAATGAGACCGTCCCCGGAAATATATTCAACTCATCATTAGTAATAACGATAACTTTTCACCTGGCCGATGTGTTTTGCCAGCCTGACACACTGCGAAACATAGCCAAACTCATTATCATACCACAGGTAAACAATGACCGTTTTCCCGTCGGGAGATACTTTGGTTGCCGGCTGGTCGAAGATACACGCACACGAATCACCGATTCCGTCGGAAGAGACAAATTCGGTGGAATTGCTGAAACGGATCTGCTCAATGAGTTTCCCTTTCAAAGAAGCCTGAAGGAACAAATCGTTCACCTCTTCCACGGTGGTTTCTTTTTCCACTTCAAGCGTAAGTATCGCCAGCGAAACATCAGGTGTAGGAACCCTGACGGCATTTGAAGTAAGTTTGCCCTTGAGTTTCGGGATGGCCTTGGCAGCAGCGGAACCGGCACCTGTTTCGGTGATCACCATGTTCAGAGGTGCCGACCGTCCTCTTCTCGATTTTTTATGATAGTTGTCCAGCAGGTTTTGATCGTTGGTATAGGAATGGATGGTTTCGATATGTCCTTTGACAATGCCAATATTGTCCTGGATGACTTTCAATCCCGGAACGATGGCGTTGGTCGTACAAGAAGCCGCCGAAAAGATGGTCTCCTCATTGAGGTTCAATATTTGCTGATTAACACCATACACAATGTTGGCAATATCGCCTTTGCCGGGAGCAGTAAGCAATACCTTTGCAATACCTTTGGCCTTCAAATGTTTCGACAAACCTTCACGATCGCGCCAAACACCCGTGTTGTCGATAAGCAAGGCATCCTTGATACCGTATTGGGTATAATCGATCTCTGCGGGGTCGGATGCAGCGATCATGTGGATGATGTGACCGTTGATGACAAAACAATTGTTTTCGATATCCTCGTTGGCCACCCCGTTAAAATTCCCATGAACACTGTCTTTGCGAAACAATGAGATCCTTTTGCGAATATCAGCCGGCGAATTGGAACGGGTAACGATAGCCCGGAGTCTCAACTGGTTTCCCTGCCCGGCAATGGTGATCAGTTCGCGGGCCAGCAATCTGCCGATCCGTCCGAAACCGTACAAAACCACATCCTGACTGCGGGTGCTGCGCGGCGGTGCATTCACAAACTCTTTCAGCTTGTCCAGCACAAACTCGTTGACACTGCCGTAATTTTTCATCTCTTCCACCCACTCGGCATTCAGCCGCCCGATGTCGATGCGTGCAGGAGCAATGTCTTCGCTTAAAATGGCTTTGGCAAGCATCAGCGAATTTTGTATCCTGATGGGTTTCTTCAAAATGGTTTCCGCCCTGATGTGCTTGTTGAGTATTTTGGCCGCGCCACGGTCAATCAACTGACTCCGGAGCAAGATCAGTTCGATGGATTTTTCAAACCATAACTTACCAATTACATTTACAAATTCAATGGCTGCCTTTTCGTTGTCGATCCACGCTTTTAATGAATTATCGAAGTTTTCCATTATTCGGTATGTTTTATTTTTAATGATTTAATTTGATTCGGAGAGAAGAATTATTTTTGATTACCATCGCCTGCAAATTTATACATTCTTATAAAAAGAAAAAATTTTATTACTTCTTCCTATTTAACAATGATTTGTGAATTTCTTCCGCTTGCGGGATCAGCAACAGCGAGCCGTTGTTGTTGACGGTATAATCGGACAAAGCTATTTTTTGTGCATCGGGCCATTGGTTCTTCATGCGTTCCAGCACCATCTCGCGTGTCATGTTGTCGCGCCGCATGACCCGTTCGATCCGCTCCTTCTCGTCAGCATAAACGGTTATGATGGCATCGAACATCCTGTAATGACCGGATTCGAACAATACGGCAGCCTCGTAGATCAGATAAGGCACATCGCGTTGATTCTCGCTCCAGAGATCAAACTTCCCCCTTACGGCAGGATGGATAATGTCGTTGAGTTTCCGAAGCAATCCGGGATCATTAAAAACTATGTGAGCCAATTTTTTGCGGTCGATCTTTTCATCCGTTAAAATTCCCGTACCGAAAACAGCGACGATCTTCCGGATAACGTCAGGGGATAACAGGATTTGACGGGCCTCACGGTCAGCCTCAAAGACAGGAATACCGAAAGTTTGAAATATCCTCGACACCAAAGTCTTCCCGCTGCCGATATTTCCTGTCAGACCTATTTTTTGCATCATTTAAAAATTAAATAATCCACCTCTGAAGGCTCCATGCTTTTTATTTTGGTAAAGGCGGGATGTGTATCGATGCTTACCGGTAATTTTGCCCCCGAAGCAAGGTCTGCTTTCGAGAGATCAACAGAGACCGTAAACATTTCCGGGCTGACCTTGCGGAAATCTTTAAGTGCCACCATAAAAACTATTTTCACCTTATCCGGAAAAACCTTGACCCGCAGGTTTTTATTATTATTGCGGATCAAAACCGGAACAAACAATTCCGATTCCGTAAATTTCTCCACCGGCATGGTGACCGCAACTTCGGAGGGATCAATGAACAACTGTCCGGGCAACGGATTCCTGATCCTGACCTTTTCGTTCAGGTTTTGCGAAAGATTGTCAAATTCCCGTTTTTCGGTTTGTACTGCCGATATCGTATCAATGGTTGCCGCAAGACCGCTGATCTTGCATCTGTCAGGTTCGATCCGCAACGAATCATAAGGAAAGTATTGCTTTGCAAATGTAAACTTCAGGTCGGGGATCACCTTTACATGTTTCGATACGATTTTTTCGAACCGGAATGCAATGGTGTCGGGACGAATAAAAACGATCCCGCCCTGAACATCGTATTTCCTTGCCGTTTCCTGCGCCCACTCCCGTGTATTAACCATGGCATAGTATTCTCTTCCGTGTTTTTTCAACCGGACTTTGCCCAGGTCGATATGGAATTTTGCCTTCTGGGAAAAATACTTCAGTTTTACAATGACAAACCCCTGTGCATCAAGCCCTACCTGAATGGTACTGTCAACATCCTCAACCAGCATCATGTTTTCCGGCTGATTTTCGTAAACGACCGGAAACGAAAGTTCCACGGTGTAGTTGTCCGACAATTTGATCAGCATCCAGGTAAATGCAGCAATCCCGAGACAAATCACAAAGACCGTCAGATTGTAGTTGATCTTTCTTTTCCTTGATTCGGACATGGATATCAAAAAATGATGATTTTTTATTCAAATACCCGAACAAAAAGCACTTGCATCAGGGCTGCGGTTTTTCACCGCGTGACGACAGGGATTTCCCGTCCTTAAAAATTAGCGTTGCTGCTGGGAAGCCATTTGCGATGAGGCATCCATGGCAGCAGCACTTTTTTCAACCTTCAACCTGCCTTGTCCTTCGGTTTCGATGATCAGTGTGGTATCTTTCACTTCCAGTATCTTACCATGGATACCACCGATGGTGATCACTTTATCGCCCTTTTTCAGGCCTTCTCTGAATTTTTTCTGTTCTTTGGTTTTTTTCATCTGGGGACGGATCATAAAAAAGTAAAACACAACGATCATCAGCAGGATCATAATGATGAACTGGGTACTTCCGCCGCCTTCCTGGCCTCCCTGTGGAGCCAACAGTAAAACAAAATTTAAAACATTCATACTATCTATTGTAATTTTATTGATAAAAAATTGAATTCCAATTAATGGTTGCTTCCGGGAACGATGACCATTGCTTTTATTTTAAGCAACGTGGTATTGGGGATGGTATTGGTAACAACCGTAACCGTTTTATGCTGAAACCCTTTCCGCCCGTCACTATCGAAGGTCACCTTCAACACTCCCGTTTCGCCCGGTTTTACGGGTTTTTCGGTGTATTTCGGAACGGTACAACCGCAACTGCTACTCACATCCGAAATGATCAGATCGGCATTGCCCGTATTTTTGAATTTAAAGGCATAGGTAACTTTTTCGCCCTGTATGAGTTTTCCGAAATCATGTTCCTTATGCGCAAACTCGATCTTGGGTACTTTTGCCGAAATCTCATTCGATGCGGAAACAGGATTGTTGACAATATCGGCAGGAAGCCTGTCGCTTTGCGAGGTGTTCCCGCACCCCCACATCAACAACACGATCATTGCTACCGGTAAAATGTATTTTAATGGTTTCATCCGCCTTTGAATTTGAGCCGCAAAATTAGGAAAATAAGTTAATACTGAATGAAAATAATGTTTTTATCCTTTTGCAAAAAAAAGCAATCCCTCTTGTTTCTCATTTTAGTAATTTTGTATTCCAAAAGAATTAAAAAGCATTGCTTTGAAAATCTATCTCGTAGGATACATGGGCAGCGGCAAGTCAACAACAGGTGCCAAACTGGCGTCGTTGCTGAACATGGAACACGTTGATCTTGACTGGCTTTTCGAGGAGACATACAAAATCAGCATTGTGGATTTCTTCAACAAATACGACGAAAAGGCATTCAGGCTCATCGAACATCAACTGGTGCAAAAGACCGCTTCCCTCGACGGGTATGTGATCTCCACAGGCGGCGGCACACCTTGTTTTCACGGCAACATGGAACTGATCAACACTTTCGGTTTATCGGTCTATTTGCGTATGTCGCCCGAGGCACTGTTTGTCAGGCTGAAAAATTCAAAACGACCGCGCCCGCTTACGCATCTTCTTTCAGATGACAACCTCCACCAACGGATTATTGACGACATGGCCCACAGGGAAAAATTCTATCAAATGGCTGCCATTGTCACAAACGGTGAGAATCCGGATATCGAAATGCTTGCCGGAGAGATCAAATCACGGATGTCTGGAGGGGGGGAATAGGGTTGTCGTTTTACACAGATTTTTAGGGAAAGGGGGAAGACGGGGGTCGGAAGACCGAAGTCGGAAGTCGGAAGACCGAAGTCGGAAGTCGGAAGACCGAAGTCGGAAGTCGGAAGACCGA
>JAOZMX010000139.1 GCA_029934065.1 Bacteroidales bacterium | reverse complement strand
TTTTCATACAATCAATGCGCTGACCAATAATAAATAAAAAAAACGAAAGGCACAAGGCAGCCGCATAGTAGCCATTTTCGGTGCCTGTATTTTTTCCGGCAAAAGTAACATAGTTTGCCGGATTGACTTTGAAAGTGATGATATGATGGATGGTCGGTATTTTTCGGTTAATTTTGCCGGATGGAACCGGATAAAAAACATTCTGCCCAGGACATTGATCTTAGCAAATTTGAATTGCTGCTTGAGGAACTGAGGCAGTGTAATATCTGTCCGCGGAATTGCAATGTCGATCGCTTTGCAGGCCGGGCAGGATATTGTCGCAGCGATGCCTCTTTTTACATTTCCTCCATCGTTGTGCACAGGGGCGAGGAGCCTCCGGTCAGCGGGCCCAACGGAATTTGCAATGTGTTTTTCGGCCATTGCAACCTTCAGTGCGTTTATTGTCAGAATTATCAGATCAGCCAAAACAAAAATGCAGATGCAGCCCGCAGTTATTCATTACGTGAAGTACTTTCAGAAATAATTTCCTGTCTTGATGCCGGATGCGAGGCCGTGGGTTTTGTGTCGCCGTCGCATTTTGTTCCGCAGGTGAAAGCCATTGTCGGAGCTTTGCATGCCATGGGAAGGTATCCCGTCATTGTTTTCAACACCAATGGGTACGATAAGCCCGGGGTGCTGGAAACCCTGGGGGAGATTGTGGATGTTTACCTGCCGGATTTCAAATACATGGATGCCGCTTTGGCAAAGAAATATTCGGGTGCGAAAGATTATCCAGCGGTGGCTGCAAAAGCCCTGCGTGAAATGTACCACCAAAAAGGTTCTTCACTCATTTTGCGCGAAAACGGCGTGGCCGAACGGGGGCTGCTCATCCGGCACCTCGTTTTGCCCGGGCATGTACAAAACAGTATTGACGTGTTGCGGTTCATTGCCGATGAAATATCCACATCTGTGCATATTTCACTGATGTCGCAGTATTATCCGGTTCATCCCGTCAGGAATATCAGTCCGTTGAACAGGCCTTTGTATGCCGAAGAGTACCAAAAAGTGGTGGATGCTTTTTACCGGCTTGGTTTCCGTAACGGATGGATACAGGAGATGGAAAGCAACGAGAACTATCTTCCCGACTTCGATCGGGAACAGCCGTTTGCCGGATAAATTAAACGGGGCTGGAAATAAGCTTTACCGGTTCTCGTTTTCACCGAACAATAGCCGGTAGTCTTTCTGCCCGGCTGTTTCGGCCCAGTCTTCGGGGACGATTTTCCAGTTGTTGTCGGCTTCGGGCGCGATTTCACCTTTTGCTTCCAGCCATTGTTCAAGGTAATAGCGGAGGTCTTTGGCGGTTGAACTCACAATCCTTTTGTTCAGCTCTTCGGGAGCGATGCCGGCACCCTTGGTCAGGTGGCCGCCGCCACCGTTACCCCGGTAAGAGTTGATGGCTACGGTATAAGTTTTTTCAGGGTTGAACGGTGTCCCGTCGAATAGCGAGTAAATGACAACTTTTTCACCGTCCGGTTTGCTGACATCCACAGTATAGATCAGCCCTTCGCCGGAATCGAAATTATAATAGGCGTTGGCCAGTTGATACCCGTTTCCGTGGGCGGATTTTACCAGCGTTCCGTCTTCGTTGGTCTTGAATTTCAACAGGTGATCGTTTTTATTTTTCATCCGGTTGAACCAAAGATCAGCCGAGTATTCGAGGTAATCTTTGATTTCCTTTCCGGTAAGTTTCATGGTGTAGAGTAAATTTTCAAATCTGTACAGCTTGTACATGTCGCTTACATGGCAAATGCCCGTATCAATCCTGACATTCATGTCGAGCGGTGCCAGAAACGAGATCTGTGCACCTGTAATTTCCAGTTGTGCCTGCTGGATCAAATCGGTGAAGGCCGCATCGCCGAATAAAGCATTTCTCGAATCAATGGGTTTGTCGAAACGGCAAACCGGGCTTGCAACATATTGTCTTACTTTTTCCAAAGCAGGTGAAAACCGTTTCGCAAAAGCAGGGTCAGGCGGCAGGTTCTTGGTTTCAACAATGTTCCCCTTTATGTTTTTGGTGTATTGTCCTGTGGATTGATCGAGCGAAAACTCAATATCGGCAACGGCAAAGTCTCTTGCCTTGCTTGTGGGGCCCAGGATCAAAACTTTCCCGCCTGCACTGTTTTCCACGGTTTCATTCCATCCATGGTGATCGTGACCGACAAAAATGATGTCAAATCCCGGAACCTTTTCGGCAACTATTTTGGATGCGTTTTCATTTTTAAATGTATTTTCCTTTTCGCCGCCGTAGGTATAATCAACGCCGGAATGAAACAATCCCACAAGCAGATCGGGATGCTCTTTTTCGTGAATGATCTTTACCCATTTCCGGGCGGTTTCAACCATATCTTCAAATTCAATGCCCGACCATATTTTCTCCGGGAGCCATTTCGGGATGGCCGGGGTTATCAATCCGAGAACGGCAATTTTCACCCCTTTTCTTTTCAAAACAACATACGGCTTAAAGTAAGGTTTTCCCGTTGTCTGATCCACGGCATTGGCTGCCATCCACGGAAAATGAAACTCCTTTACCAGTCTGTCGTAAACCGGATGGCCGGGCTCGATATCGTGATTACCAACGGTGGCAGCGTCGTAATCCATGTAGTTCATCACTCCGGCACAGATATGCTCGTCTGTGGTGTCAATAAAATTGTAGTAATAAACGATGGGGTCGCCCTGCAAAATATCCCCGTTATCCAGCAGGATCACTTCCTGTTGGGGATTTGCTCTTTCTTCTTCAACATAAGTAGAAACCTGTGCCAGCGAATGATCGGTTTTTTGCTCATCTTTCAGGTCGTAAGGAAAAATGGCTCCGTGAACATCGCTGGTTTCGATGATCTTTAATGTTAGTTTTTCAGGTCTTTGCTGCCGGATGCAGGAGTTCGTCAGGAAGATCAGAAGAAGCGCATATAAAAAAAGGTTGGATTTCCGCATGGGTCTTTTTTTTGATTGTTCAACGTGTTTCGCCTGCCCGTTATTATTCGTTCATTTTCATCCAAAGTTTTTTGGCCATTTCACGGGCATATTTCAGGATATCCTCTTCATTCATAAAAATCAGTTTGCGATCACGCACCACCACTTCGCCTTTTGAAATGACATATTGCACATGTCCGGAAGTGAGCCCGTAAAAAAAGTGGCTGATAAAATTATCGGAGGTCAATGGGGTGGGGCTGTTGTAATCCAGGATCACAAGGTTGTTTTCGCTGTCGCCGGAAAAGTTGTTGTCGGCAAGGTAGCGGTGAATGTTTCTCAAACGCTTGTAAACTTTTAAAGGAGTGAGTTTTTCAAACTCTTTTCCGGCAAACCATGCCCATTGTGCACTGCGTATCATGTCGCTGTGCATTCCGTCGGTGCCCAGCATGATGTTGCTGCCGAGCCCACGGGCACTAAAATGGCCTATACCGTTGTTCAGATTGCTTTCGATGTTTTCAGCGATCCATACGGGAGAATTGCGAAGGAGATTTTTTTCTTTTTCGTTCAGGTAAAGACAGTGTGCCAGAATGGTTTTCGGGCTTTTTAAAAGATCGAAATTCTGAAGACGCTCAAGAACCCTTTGCTTGTGGTTGATCATGCAATGTTCCTGATCGTAAGGGTCTTCGGCAACATGAATGTGTATTCCCGTGTTGAATTTCTCCTGAAGCAAAGCCGCTCTCTTGAGCGTGTGGTCACTCACGGTGAAGGAGGCATGCAGCCCCACCAGGCCTTTGTGTGCTTTCAGATATTGTTCCGTCTGTGTAAAACCTTCAAGCCCTTTTTGTGTTCCGTCGCGGTCGGATATCTCGTAACAAAGCAAGTGCGAGAGTCCCACAAATTCGAAAGCGCCGGCAATGGTTTCCAGCGATCCCCCGATGGCATAAGGTGAGGCATGATGGTCAATCACAAAGGTCACGCCCGATTTAAGGCTTTCGGCTGCCGTAAACAATGCGCTCGCCTCAATAATGTCGGTGTCGAGGTTTTTATCCAGATGCCACCAGATGTATTTCAGGATTTCATAAAAATTTTCCGGCTGATATTGTGGCGGCGGCATGCCGCGTGCCAGTGCCGAATAGCTGTGATGGTGAGCGTTGCCGAATGATTTGGTAACATATTTCCCCTCGCAGTCTATCACCTGATCGGCATGGGTTTTCAGGGGGATGGAATCAACAAACGATATCTTTCCGTTGGCACCTGCATTCACACGAATATGCGATTTCGTGAAAGTAAAGGTTTCGCGGTCAATGTAAGTGGCATTTTTCAGATAAAGGGCCATTATGCATGAATAAGTTAATGTAAAACAATAAGAAACAAATAACGGAATGAATGATTACTCCCCTTTCATAAACGTGTGAGATGATAACAGAAAGCAAAAATAGATAAAAACGGGAAGAAAACAATAAGAATTAAATGCTATTGCTCAAAAACGAAATTTTGAATGTCCAATCCAACTTAACGATTTTGTAAATATGATTTGCCTTTCGCCCGCTCGGCACACCATCATCCCATTATCTCATCATCACTTCATCTCTCCATCTCTCCATCTCTCCATCTCTTCAAACTTCTCACTTCCGACTCCTGACTTCCGACTTCTCACTTCCGACTCCTGACTTCCCCCTTCCGACCTTAAAACGGAGGCTCTTCGGGCAGTCCGTCTTCCGAAAGCGGGAGGGAGTTGTTTTCGTCTGAAGAATTGCCCGCCACATCTTCATCGTCATTCATTTTTGAGGGCCGGATGATGTAACCCTGACCGTTTTCGTCGAATTTTTCATTTTGCGGCATCTGATCGGTCACGCTAAAATCGAAGTTGTCGTCATTGGTGAATTGTGCAAATTCGGCGATGAATCTCAATCTGATATCGGCCAGAGCGCCATTACGGTGTTTGGCAATGATCAGTTCGGCTTTGCCGTGCGAGGGGGTTTGATCCTCCATTACTTCAATTTTGTAATACTCCGGGCGGTAGATGAAAAGTACCATGTCGGCATCTTGTTCGATGGCGCCCGATTCGCGCAGGTCGGAAAGGATCGGCTTTTTCAGCCCGCCGCGGGTTTCCACCGAGCGGTTGAGCTGCGAAAGGGCGATGATGGGGATGTGCAGCTCTTTGGCAAGGTTCTTCAGCGACCGTGAGATGTTGCTGATCTCCTGCTCGCGGTTGCCTTTGTCGTTGGTGCCCTGCATCAACTGGATGTAGTCAATGATGATCAACTCGATGTCGTGCTGCTGCTTCAGCCTGCGGGCTTTGGCTCTCAACTCGAAAACCGTCAGTGCGGGAGTGTCGTCAATGTAAAGCGGAGCATTGACGAGATTGGTAATGCGCTCGTTGAGTTGTTGCCACTCAAAGTCTTTCAGGTCTCCTTTTTTCAGTTTTTCGGCCGACAGCCGTGTTTCGCTTGCAATGAGCCGTGTTACCAGCTGGATGGAGGCCATCTCCAGCGAGAAAAACGCTACCGGCCGATTGAAGGTAACGGTTATATTCCTTGCCATGGAAAGCACAAAAGCTGTTTTGCCCATTCCCGGCCTGGCAGCGAGAACGACAAGGTCGGATTTCTGCCATCCTGCCGTCAGGCGGTCGAGTTGTGAAAATCCCGACGGAACACCGCTGTAGCCGTCTTCTTTGTCCTTCGCTTTTTGGATCTTATCAATGGCCTCAGCCACTAACATTTTCATGTCGGAATAGTCGCGGCGCAGGTTGTTTTCGCTGACGGCAAACAATTTTTGTTCCGCATGGTCGAGCAGGTCGAAAACGTCTGTTCCGTCTTCGTAGGCCTCTTTGGTGATCTCCGAAGCAATTTCTATCAGCCTGCGCTGAATGTATTTCTGGATGATGATCCTGGCGTGGAATTCGATGTTGGCAGCCGATCCCACACGACGCGTAAGCTGTGCAATGTAATAGGCCCCGCCGACCATTTCAAGCTCACCCCGGCTTTTCAATTCGTTGGTGACCGTCAACAGGTCGATGGGCTGTTGCTCGGTAAATAAAAAATGAATGGCGTTGTATATCTTTTTGTGGGCTTCCGTGTAAAACACTTCGGGCTTTAAAACATCGGCCAAATCCGATAAAGGTCCTTGCTCCAGCAAGAGCGCTCCGAGAACCGCTTCTTCAAGGTCGATGGCTTGAGGTGGGATTTTTCCGTACTCAAAATAGTTTTGTGCCAGCGACTTGGCCGGTGAAGTATGACGAAGCGCCGGTTTTTTCTTTTCCTGATCCGTTTGGATGTTTTCATTTATTGCCATGCTACAAAATTACAACAGAACCGGACTGCTTCGGCAGTTTTTTTTCGGAATTATTTTTGCTAACAATATAACGTTCCCTGTGCCAAAGTTTTAAAATTTGCCAACAAAAAATGTTTGTAAAATATCATTGAAAAAAATCAAAAATTAACTTTTCCGGCATTGTGCCGATTTATCCTATTTTTGTCAATCCAAAGCAATATTAAACCATGAACGAACTTAAAAATCGCATAGGGCAACTGTCGCGAAAATATTTCGATGAGATTGTCGCCGTCAGGAGGCAGTTGCATGCCCGTCCTGAATTGTCGAAACAGGAGCATCAGACCGCCGAAACGGTGGCGAAATTCTTAAGGGAACTCGGTGTTGAAGTACAAACCGGTGTGGCGGGGACAGGGGTGGTGGCAACCATTTACGGACATAACCCCGAAAAGAAAACCGTTGCCCTTCGTGCCGACATGGACGCTTTGCCCATCCGGGAAGAAAACAACGTTGAATACCGTTCGCTTACCGACGGGGTGATGCATGCCTGCGGACATGATGTGCATACTGCATCGCTGCTCGGCACGGCAAAAATCTTACAGGAGCTGCAGGATGCTTTTGAGGGAACGGTCAGGCTGTTTTTCCAGCCTTCCGAGGAGCAGTATCCCGGGGGAGCCAAAGAGATGATCGGGGAGGGGGTGCTTGAAAACCCACGCCCGGCGCATGTTTTTGCGCAACATGTTTATCCGGCCCTCGAAGCCGGCAAAGTGGGAATGAAACCGGGAAAATACATGGCCTCCACGGATGAGGTATTTATTACGGTAAAAGGCAAGGGTGGGCATGCCGCTTTGCCGATGAATTGCATTGACCCTCTCCTCATCGCTTCGCATATTGTGGTGGCGCTTCAGCAAATCGTCAGCCGCAATACCGCACCCGACGTGCCTGCCGTGGTATCCTTCGGCAGGTTCATTGCCGACGGACACACCAACGTGATCCCCGACGAAGTGAAGCTCGAAGGTATTGTTCGGACTTTTGATGAGCAGTGGAGAAAGGAAATTCACCGGAAGATAACACGTATGGCTCAATCCATTGCCGAAGGAATGGGTGGCAGTTGCGAGGTTCTTATCGATCAGGGATATCCTTATGTTTATAATGATCCGCAGGTGACTGAAAATACCCGGCGTTGGGCCGTGGAGTACCTCGGCAAGGAAAATGTTGTTGACCTCCCTTTGCGGATGACGGCCGAGGATTTTGCCTATTTTGCCCGGGAGGTGCCTTCGTGTTTTTACCGGCTTGGGGTTCGCAACGAACAAAAAGGCATCGTCTCGGAACTGCATTCGGCCACCTTTGATGTGGACGAAAAAAGTCTGGAAACGGGAATGGGACTCATGGCATGGATTGCCGTCAATGCTTTAAAGGAAAACGATAATTTAACAAAAGCTGATAATGGTCGTTAACGGAAAATCATACAGAACGGTATGGATGGAAGGGAGCTCCGTCCTGATGATCGAGCAGAATCTGCTGCCATTCAGGTTTTCGGTTTTCGAAGCAAAAGATTACCGGCAAACATGTCTTGTCATCAAGACCATGATAACGCGCGGTGCGGGAGCCATTGGTGCTGCAGCGGGATTTGCCATGGCACAGGCGTTTTTGGAAGCCGGCAGGCATGCAAAACCGGAGGAGTTCGTCTTAAATGCCAAAACCGAGATCGAAGCCACAAGGCCCACGGCAAGGAATCTCTTCTATGCCGTCGAACGGGTGTATGCCGCCGGAAAAGAATCCGCAGCGAAGGCCGTGGAAGAAGCACAGGCACTGGCCGATAAGGATGCCGCCGACTCGCAGGCCATCGGGGAGTTTGGTAATGAATTGATCGCCTCCGGCTGTCGCATCCAAACCCATTGTAATGCCGGATGGCTGGCCTTTGTGGATTACGGAACGGCCTTGTCGCCGGTTTACAAAGCCCACGAGAGCGGCAAAGGGATCTTTGTTTATGTTGACGAAACCCGCCCCCGCAGTCAGGGTGCGCGGCTTACGGCATGGGAGCTGAACAATGCCGGCGTTCCCCATGTGATCGTTCCCGATACCGCCGGCGCCTGGCTGATGTCGCAGGGCAAAACGGATATGATGATCGTCGGCGCCGACCGCATTGCCGCCAACGGCGATACGGCCAACAAGATCGGTACTTTCGAAAAAGCCATCGTCGCCAAGACCTTCGGCATCCCGTTCTATGTCGCTGCTCCGACTTCTACATTCGATCCGGCGTGCAAAACCGGAGCGGATATCGTCATCGAAGAACGGAGCGACGAAGAAGTGCTGTATCAAACCGGCCCCGACGAATACGGTAACCTCGTCAGGGTGCGCGTTGCCTCACCGGGATCACATGCCCTCAATCCGGCTTTCGATGTCACTCCCGCCGACTACATCACCGGCATCATCACCGAAAAAGGCATCATCCGGCCGGAGAAAAATGAAATAACAAAATTAATTGCCCGATGAATGTTGTTTTTAAAACGGAATAGCTGGCATAAGGATCAATCTGCATAATTGTTTTTTTTAACGCCGGCGATGGTATCTATTTTAATTTCATTTGTAATAAATTAGAAAAAACATATTTATCTTTTAATTCTAAATTTATTAATTGATTGATATTATCGTCAGTTAATAAAAAGTCTTTTGAATTTATATCAATATTAGTCGTTGAATTATTTTCCGTCAAAATATTCTGGATTAATTCCTCTAAAAAGATTCCAACGGACATTTGTCTTGAAACAACTCTGTTTATATTTTTATCATTGTTATTAAAAGTGTCCATGCCGGGAGTGATCTCAACATTTTTGTTAAAAGCAATACTTTCATGTGCCTCGTTAGAGGCCGAATCAGTAAGAATATTTAATAAAGCATATCCGGTATTTCCCATTTCTGATAAATAAAAATTAATGATATTTTTATTTATTTGCCAATTGGTTTTATTATTTAAAAAGTTAATAATGTCATTATTAACAATGGTTGTTCTTTTTAATATTTTTATTTGTGTTTCAAAATTATTTATTAGATAATCGAGTAAACATTTGTTTAGCCAAAAAGGGAAATCAAATAGATTATTTGGGAAAATTTTAATATCCGCTAAATTTTTTAGCCCGAAAATCATCCCGTTTGAACAATAAGAACGGTATATCCCAATATTAAAGTGAATAGCATTTACACTATTGTATGAGTATTCAATATTTATGAAAGGGAAGAATTTATCGCCATCAATAATTACACTTTCGTTTTCCTGTATTATTTGATAATAGAAATATTGTTTCTTTTTGCCGAATTTACTTTTAAATACTTTTAAATTATCCAAATTAGTATTAAATATTTTTTTAACCCAAACCATACCGGCAAAAATAACTTCTTTGTATGTTCTGA
>JAOZMX010000138.1 GCA_029934065.1 Bacteroidales bacterium | reverse complement strand
TCAACAATTTTCCGATTCAATTTTGCTTTTTGAGGTTTTTAGACAGTCTGACGGTCAACACTGTTTAGGCATTGATCAATCTGAAATCTGAAATCGTTCATCCTGTAAAATAATGTAAATTTTTCAAATTTAATTTCACAGGATGAATCGTCAATCTGAAATCAGAACCATTGTTACTCCACCACCATCCTGGCGGTGTATCGTTCATTGGCGGTGGTGATCACCACGAGATAAATTCCCTGCTTTATGTTGCCAACCTGAAAGGCTATGGTGGTGGAATACGCTTTGTTCTTCTGCGGCTGATAAGTGATGATTTTTCTGCCTGTGATATCAAAGACCGCGATTTCCGACACCCGTGCCCCGGAGGAGTTTTCCACCCACAGGATATTTCCCGCCTTGACGGGATTAGGATAAATCAAAAACTGTTTTCGGTCATTTGGGGGGACGATACTGCTGGTGGTGTCACAAATGATGTTCACACTGTCGATATCAAAAAAGTCTTCCAGTTGTTCTTTCATAACACAAGGACGCAATGTTGCAAAATAACGCAAACTTTCAAGCCGATTTTTCCAGTACTCAACGGTTGACGGCCAGAGCCATCTTGCAATATGTGGCTCCAGTTCCTGGATATAAATATTTTCGAACGAATCAATACGGGCAACAACGTTGGCAGTGGAAAAAGTAGTATTCACAACTTCAACATACCGCTCCACGAATTGCTCAAGAAAACTGTCGTTTTCGAGCAATTTCCTAAAGATGAGTGTTGCCCAGTAGGGGCTGTAACCCGTGGTATCAATATCGGTAGATGCCTGTGCAAGCGAATTGATGTAAGGTTCTTTAAAGGCAGCATCCAGATCATAGAGCAAATACCTCCATTTACCGTTTTCGGTTTGCGGATGCCAGAATTTAAAATTATTCCCCGGCCAGTCGTGATTGCCGAAATAGGTCTCGGTGATGTAATAATCAATATAACTGTCAATATCTATCCGGGTTTTCACATATTCGTAATTTTCGGGAACGGACAGGTCGTTATTTTCGACGAATTGATACAACTGCGAATAATCCTGGGCATTTCCTTCGAGCACATAGCCCCAGCCGCCGAGGATGTCCACACTGTCGGGGTTGATTCCGTGATGTTGTTCCAGGTAGTATTTTTCCTGGCGTTCGCGCATGGTATGGATGCCCCAGTACTCGCCGTTGAAGAAAACAAGTACAGGATTAACATCCATCCTGTCAACATCCAGGTCCTTTGCCAGATCGTGAATCACACCATCAGTGATGATCGTATTCAGGTGAGCGGCAAAAGGAGTTCGGAGAATAAAACGCTTGTAATCTTCGAAGGGAAGATCGGGAAAAAGCGGATAACGAAATTTTTTGTCGCCGTACTCACTTCTGGCATAAAGCTTCACCGACTTCAACGGCGCCGTAAGGGTCAGGTCGCCATGCATGCGCATCCCGGCATCCTGATCAAGCAAACGTTCTCCTGTCGTGGAGAAATATTCAAGGTGAATATTTTTCTCCCATTCCATACCCGTCTGGTAATAATTCCCCGATTTGATGACCGTGGAATCGTAAAACTGTCCGGGCACATAAATGCCGCTGTCGTATGCAAACAGATTGAGGCTGTCGGTAACGATGGAAAATACCGGCATCGTGAATGTGTTAAAAATATCCGGATCGACGAAATAGGTATTGGTGTAAACCTTGCTTGTCCGCTGACCGTCCGTAAATGTGGCAGCCCTGATCACCATCGCCTTCCTGATGTTCCCTGCCGGAGGTTGCCATGCCGGAAAACTTGCGTTGGGATTCGGCGTTGTGGGAACCATCGAAATGTTGTTGGGCTCTATGGTGGCATCATAAATACTAATGGGAACCGAATAGAGCATTGTTTCGGCCGAATCCGGATCGGGTTCCGAACCGTCGCAAGTAAAACAGATCATGGTTGTGGTATCGGCAGTAGAAAGTGTGAGCATAAAAGGTGCATTATAAAAACCGCCGTCACTCGAATATTCCAGGGGGCGATAGCTCATATTGGCAGCATTGCCGGCTCCCGGCGATGTGACGTAAAAATAATCCATCTCGCTGCTGCCATCGGGTTTCCGGCCGTAGGAAACATCAGGGTCAATCTGTCCGGCATTTACCTGATCGAGTAATACTTCTGCCGGATCAGACAAAAGTACCGGCTCGCCCGATGCTTTGATCTTGAAATTGGTATGCAGATAGGGCCCGCTCAACCGGTTTTTTCCCGAAGCAAAGATCAGCAGATATCCGTGAGGCCCGACAACAACAGAAGGGAAAACCCACTTATCGGGTTCATCTTCATCATCCGAAATCATATACCCGTTCAGATCAACCGGCAGCGAACTGCCGTTGTACAGCTCGATCCAATCCGGATAATCGCCGTCTTCGTCACAAATGGTCACACTGTTGGACGGCATGATCTCATTGATAAAAATACTGTCTCCGGTGAATATCCGATCATTTGCCGATCCCTCATATTCATTCATAGCAACCGGGCACGAAACCGCTTGCATGAACAAACCATTTCCCTTTAACGTCGGTTCATTTTCTGCAAACCCTGCTTTTCCTGCAAATGGCAACAAGAAAAGAAACAGGATTGATATTTTTAATTGTTTTGTCATTTGGTTGTTTAATAAAAGATTATTCTTCCTGACCCTGACCGAACATCATATTAGCAAAAATTTCTTTTTATAATATTGATTATCCGTTGTTTTGATGATTAAAAAATAAATCCCTTTTTTAAAATGGTCACAACGAATGGTTTTCCGGTCGGAGTTGATGTTATTTTTTGTCAGGACGATCATACCGCTTACATCGGAAATATAAATGTCCGCTATTGTTTTGTTATCAGACAGTTTAACTGTGATGATGTCCTTGGCAGGATTGGGAAAAAGAACAACCTTTTCTGCCTCCGTGATCTGATTTGTATTTTGCTGATCGTAGTACAAAGCACCGATATCGGCACAGGTGCCGTCGGGATCGGGTGCCGAATCCGGATCGCCGGCATCAATGCACGGTGAAGCGGAATCGAGGTTGAAATCATTATTCAGCGGATCAACAAAACCTGGATCGCCGGATAAATTTTCCGAACCGGGTAATGTATCCGTATCCGAAATAGAATAAGTGATCTCTAGTACCGAGTTTTCAACCGTCGTAAAATCGGCTTCCGAAGAAGCTGAAAAGATCGTATTGACCACGTAAGCAGTCCCGCCGGAAGCCGGCTGATTGTCGTAATGGTAACATTTGAGTGAAACTTCATTCCCGTACAGTGTGTTGTTTACGATGTATCCAACCGCATCGGTATGCACCTGAATGCCACCTTCGCAACCGACAATAATATTTCTCCGGATATTTGCAGTGGTTGCTTCGCCGACGGAGATGCCCATGCTTTCGCAATTTTCGATGTAATTGTTCTCAATGGTGATGTTTTCCGCATTGGTTCCCACATCCACTCCGTCATCGGTAATATCATAAATATTGTTGTTGGTAAAAATTCCCGACGAAACGGCATCACAATCAATACCATCTCTGTGATAGGTATTGACAACCGGTGAACCGTAAAGCGAGCAGTGATCAATCACCACATTCCCGCCATGAAACGAAACCATGTCATAATCGGTGGTAGTAGGCTCGGAAAAAGAACAATAGGATAAGTGGACTTCACAATCTTCTCCGCTAATGGTTTTCAACCCGTTGGAGACATTTACATACATCAGGTCAAGTCCGGCATTCTGACCATTCATACCTTTCCATGTGTTATCCGCCTGCTGCGAAGTAATGATCACAGGATTGTCCAAACTACCCGTAAAGTCAATTCCGCCATAAACATAAATACCTTTGTCATTTCCCATTTTGATTTCCACACCCGGCTCGGCAAAGAGCGTGGCACCGGCTTCCACGGTAACATCATGATCCACAATGTAAGGAGAGCAAGCTTCCAGCAAATAAAGGTCCTGGGTGATGACTTCGGGAAGTTCGCACATGGGCTCGAAAACTGCCGTCACGGTTGAATTTCCTTCAAGGGTATAATAGATCTCATTTTCGTTGGAGATTCCCTCCCAGCCGACAAATTCATAACCTGCATCCGGAATGGCCTCCAGCCTTATGGGAACACCTTTGAAATATACCCATGCCGTACCCGATTCGGGGAAAGCAATGCCGCAGGTTTTTACGGTCCCGTAATCAAACTCCGAAATGTTGACCGTTAGCGTTGCCGTACCGTTCAACTGGAAAAAATCGTTGACGTGATCGCGAACATGGTCTTTTCGCGTATCGGCAAAATTCCGCATCACATCCACCTGTCCATTCCAGTAATCCATGGATTGTACCCCACCCGAGTCGGCCCACCTTAAAATATGTTGGGGCATCTCCGATTCGATGGCGCTTTTCAGACTGTCGATCATGTCATTCACCCTTCCGGGGCCAAAAGTAATGTTGATATGACTCGCATAACGCTGCAAAAACTCATTCCTGAAATGGGTATTGTCCATCAACCGTTGAAAACGGGGTTCACTGGCATAGAAATCGGCAATCAGGGTATCGTCGGGCGAAATATATCCTCTGTCGGTGTCATAGAGCAACCATTTGAACCTGCCGTCTGCCGTTCTGGGTCTCCATATTTTAATATTGTGTTTCCAACTGTGGTTTTTAATGAAATTCTCCATGATGCACCAATCCATAAAATCATCAACATCCATCATGGTTTTTACGGTCTCGTAATTTTCATCCAGCGACATGTCGTTATTCAGGATAAAATCCATCATGGTATCGTAAAATACCGCATCGCCATCAAGCACTTCGTAATAGGACGAATACCCGCTCAACATAAGCAGGTCAATATTATCGGGATTAACACCATGATTAGCGGCAAGGTAATCTTTGTTGTATTTTTCGCGAACATTGTGAATACCGTAGTACTGCCCGTTAAGAAACACGACCGACGGCCTGTAGGCCTGATAGTCAATCAACAAGTAACCGGGTATCAGGCTTTGTATCATGGCATCCCGGAACATGGTGCTGCTCCAGTCGTCACTTGAGCTGCGCAGGATAAAAGATTCGAATTTCGTAAGCTCCTTACCGGGAAACAAATGATAATTGAGCGTATTGTCGGGGAATACCGCCAGCGATTTTTGCGGCAGCAAATAGGCCGTATTGCCAAACAGCCGGATATCCGCATTGATAACAAAACCGGTATTGCCGGGCGATTCGAAAAACTCCATGTGCACCGGCCTTTTCCAATCCTTACGTCGTTCAAGATCGTTGTAAACATAAATTCCTTCTTCTTCTCCCCATAAAAAATCCGGATTGGTGGTAACGGAAAAAACGGGCAAGTCAACATCACTGTCGATGATAAAAGATTGTGTGATAATGGCCCCGGGTAATTTACCGGATTCGAAAACCCTTGCCCGTATCACCGTTGGATTATTGATCTGGACTGGGCCCGAATAAAGCTGTGCATCTTCATAAGGTGTTGATCCGTCGGTGGTGTAGCGGATGGATGCGTCGGGGACACTGGCAGACAAAGCCACTTGTACCGGTGAAGCGTAAATGCCGCCCTGCATCGAAAATACAGGAGCAGATGAGAAAACCAGTGACGGATAACCGGTTGTGACGTTTGATGCGCCGGGCGTTGGTTGGGCAAAATAAAACCACTGCCCGTTGCCGTCGGGTTGCCTCCCGCAGGAAATGTCCGTCACCTGATCGCCAAAAGTTTTGGTATCGAGAAAAACGCCGTTTTGATTGGCTAAACCGATCTCTTCGCCGCCGGCACTTAACTTAAAATTGGTATGCAGCCCCAGATCAGCCATATCTTCCTTATCACACCAAAAAATCAGGTAACCCTTTGCCGGTATTGAAACACCTGCGGGAATCTGCCACTTTTCCGGATCAGAAAGATCATCGGTAAGATAATAACCCGAAAGGTCAACATTATTATTTTCATCATTGTAAATTTCAATCCAGTCCGGGAATTTCGAAAAATCCGGATCCACATTCACCGTGTGATTGGAGGCCAGAAATTCATTGATAAATAAACCGCTTTGCGCAAAAGCCGTAAAGGAATGGAAGGCAAATATCAATACAATACCTAAAATCTTTCTCATGCTAATCAAACTGACAACTACAGTAATTAAATCATTATTGGATATTTTATTAACTTAATTTTTCAGAACAAATTGTTACTGAAACGGAATTAGCCTATTGCGAAATCTTACAAAATTTATTCACAATGGAAAAGCAATCGGGGCTATCTTATAAACAATTGATATACAAGATATAAATCAACATTTATCGGGGGATATTATTGTATTTTTCAAAAAGTTTTTATTTTTTGTGGAAAAGCATTGGTTTTAAACAAAAGAATGTACTTACCTTTGTCGCCTTAAAACAAACAAGTCAATCAAATGACAGAAAAAAAAGACACCGTCAAGGAATTGAATGAGGTGGTTATCAGGTTCTCGGGTGATTCGGGTGATGGCATGCAACTTACCGGCACGCTGTTTTCCGACACTTCTGCATTATTGGGAAACGACCTGGCCACCTTCCCTGATTACCCGGCAGAGATACGCGCACCCCAGGGAACCGTTGGAGGCGTATCCGGATTCCAGGTTCACTTCGGACATTCGCCGGTTAACACACCGGGCGACTATGCCGATGTTTTGGTTGCCATGAACCCCGCTGCTTTGAAAGCCAATGTCAAGTGGGTGAAACGTGGCGGAACCATCATCATCGACATCGATAGTTTTACCGAAAAAAACCTGGCCCGTGCAGGATGTGTAAAAGACCCTTTAAATCAATTGGGATTCAGAGATTTCAACATCATTCAGGCCCCCATAACGACACTTACCCGTGAAGCGTTAAAAGGTTTGAACATGGATACCAAAAGTATTCTCAGGAGCAAAAACATGTTTGCCCTGGGAATGGTTTACTGGTTGTTTCACCGCCCGCTGGAATTCACGGAGAAGTTTCTTGAAAATAAATTCAAGAAAATTCCCATTGTCATCGAAGCCAATAAAATCGTCCTGAAAGCAGGCTATTACTATGCCGAGACCATCGAGGCATTGCATCCCTCTTTCAATGTTGCTCCTGCAAAAATCGAAAAAGGTTTTTACCGGAACATCAACGGGAATACGGCCACGGCATGGGGACTCATCGCTGCTGCCGAAAAATCAAAACTTCCGCTGTTTCTGGGCTCCTATCCTATTACCCCGGCAAGTGAGATTTTACAGGAGTTATCCAAAAGGCGCGACCTCGGGGTAAAGACATTTCAGGCTGAAGACGAGATCGCCGGTATCTCCACCGCCATCGGTGCAAGTTTTGCCGGCAATCTGGCGGTAACTACAACATCCGGGCCCGGTCTGTCGCTCAAAACGGAAGCCATCGGTCTCGCAATTATCACCGAGCTGCCTTTGGTGATCGTCAATGTTCAACGTGGCGGCCCCTCTACGGGATTGCCTACCAAAACCGAGCAGTCCGACCTGATGCAGGCTTTGTTTGGCCGCCACGGCGAAAGTCCGTTGGTAGTACTTGCCGCCAGCACGCCGAGCAATTGTTTCAACTTTGCTTTTGAAGCCGCCAAAATAGCTCTTGAGCACATGTTGCCTGTGATTTTACTTACCGACGGTTTTCTGGCCAACGGCTCAGAACCATGGAAGATCCCGGATGTAGATAAACTTCCCGAAATAACACCTCCCATCGTGAAAGAGGGAACAGAAGATTTTCAGCCCTACCGGAGACTCGATAAGAGCATGGTGAGAGGTTGGGCGATACCCGGAACCAAAGGCCTTGAACATCGTATCGGAGGCCTGGAGAAAATGGCGGTTACCGGTGCGGTATCATACGTACCCGAAAACCACCAGGTGATGGTGAACGAACGTCAGGAAAAAGTGGACCGCGTTGTGGATGCCATTCCCAACCTTGAAGTAATGGGAGATGAAGAGGGCGATCTGCTGATGATCGGCTGGGGCGGTACTTTCGGACACCTTTACACAGCCTATCGTGAATTGAAAAATGAAGGTTACAATCCCAGTTTCGTTCATTTCAACTACATCAATCCGTTACCCAAAAACACACATGAAATATTGAAGAAATTCAAAAAATTGCTGGTGTTTGAGCTCAATATGGGCCAATTTGCCAATTATCTTCGGATGAAATTCCAGGACCTTGAGTTTTCACAATTTAATAAGGTGCAGGGGCTTCCATTTACCGTCGTAGAATTGAAAGAAAAAATCATCAGTGAAATCGGGGGGAAATAAATCATGGTAGAAGTAAATAAATTATCACCCAGAGATTTTAAGAGCGATCAGGAAGTAAGATGGTGTGCCGGATGCGGCGACCATGCTGTACTGAGCTCAGTACACCGGACAATGGCCGAAATCGGTTATCCAAAAGAAAAGTATGTTGTCATTTCGGGGATCGGATGTTCTTCCAGATTTCCGTATTATATGAATACGTATGCTTTTCACACCATCCACGGCAGGGCCATTCCCATTGCCTCCGGAGTAAAAGTTTCCAATCCCGATTTGAGCGTTTGGGTTGTCACAGGCGACGGCGATGCGCTGGCCATCGGCGGCAACCACTTTATTCATGGTGCCAGGCGGAACATTGATCTGAATGTGATTTTGCTCAACAACCAGATCTACGGTCTTACCAAGGGGCAGTACTCCCCGACATCGAAATTCGGTCAGGTGACCAAAACCTCACCTTACGGTACTTTTGAACAGCCATTCAGACCCATTGAACTTGTGATTGGAGCACAAGGCAAATTTTTTGCCCGTTCCATCGACAACAACATCCAGCTCACAAAAGATATCCTGATAGAAGCCGAAAAACACAAAGGATTTTCACTGGTGGAGATTTTGCAAAATTGTGTGATTTATAACGACAAAACTTTTGGCGCCATCACAGACAAGGAACATAAACAAGACCGGCAACTGATCCTGAAACACGGTGAGCCCATGATATTTGGTAAAAACCAGGACAAAGGGATCGTTCTTGACGGCATGTCGCTGAAAGTTGTAAAACTCGGTGAAAACGGAATTACCGAAAAAGACCTCCTTGTTCACGATGCTCATCAGGCAAATCCGATCATCCATCTTCTGCTGGGCGACATGAATTATCCGGATTATCCCGTGGCTTTGGGCGTTATTCGGTCGGTTGATGCTCCGGTATATGAAGAATCCCTGCTGGAACAGATTGAAAAAGTGAAAAGCAGTTCTCCAATTAAGAATTTCAAGGAACTGCTTTACAGTGGAAATACCTGGGAAGTTTAAAGACCACTAAGATACATTCTTTAAAAACAGAAAGAGGCTGTTAAAAAATAACAGCCTCTTTTTTTTTTGTAATTGAAGACCATTAAAACAGGTACTTTAATGTTAATCCTACAAACGGGCCGTTGAGGCTAATCGTTTCAGTAATAATTTCAAATTCCGGTTCTTCGGGGTTTTCCGGATTGACGATCTCCTTTGTAAACTCCTGATTGTAACTTCCGAATTTGTAATCAAACTCCAGGTCCAATGCAAATTTTTCGGATAATTTTGCCTGAAGTCCCACAATACCGGTACCTGCAAATGTAGAACCCTTTGAAGGGTCGGGATTGTCTTTTTGCTCAAAGTCGAGCTTATAATTAATAAAGGTATAGGCCCCTCCCGCACCAATAAAAGGTGTGATT
>JAOZMX010000137.1 GCA_029934065.1 Bacteroidales bacterium | reverse complement strand
GCGAACGCCCTCCGCACATGATGCTTCGGAATGCGTTGTAAGCAAAACCATCGAATGCGGCCTACATACTAACAGATATTGTTCTAAAACGGAAATACCCATTGCACTATTTGCCGATCATTATAAATGCCGAACCTACGCCCCCCCTGTTTGGCTGTGGCTCATCCACAATGGAAACTAATGGTTAATAGTTTGACCTCTCTCAAGTCTCTTCAGTCTCTCTGTCTCTTCAGTCTCTCCCTCCCCCACTTTAGCCTTTTATAGCATACCCGTTTGGCTTTGGATCGCCAACGTTGGGAAGACAAAATTTCCCCGAAATCTTTTCGTTCGTTCAAATGTATTATTTTCGCAACCTTAATTAAAAGAGGCTTATGTTTGCATTGCTCAAAAAAGAGATCGGTTTGTTCCTGAGTTCACTCACGGGTTATTTCGTGATCACGGTCTTTTTACTTGTCAACGGGCTGTTTCTTTGGGTTTTCGCCTCCGACTTCAACATTCTTGATTACGGATATGCAAGTCTGGACGGGCTTTTCATGATCGCTCCTTTTGTCTTCCTGTTTCTGATCCCGGCCATCACCATGCGTTCGTTTGCCGACGAGAACAAATCGGGCACCATCGAATTGTTGCTCACCAAGCCCCTCACCGACCTGCAAATTGTACTGGCCAAATATTTTGCGGGTGTGGTGCTTGTGACCTTTTCGGTGCTTCCCACACTGTTTTACCTCTATTCGGTCTATCATCTGGGATTACCGCGCGGCAACATCGACATGGGCGGCATGTGGGGTTCGTACATCGGATTGTTCTTTCTCGGTGCGTCGTTCGTTTCCATCGGGATATTTTCTTCTTCGGTAACGGATAATCAAATCGTGGCATTCATCATTGCCGTATTTTTGAGCCTGTTCATCTATGTGGGATTCGACTTTATTTATTCGCTTTCGCTGTTTGGCCCCATTGATCTTTTTGTGCAGTCGCTCGGCATCAATGCGCACTACACTTCGATGAGCCGCGGGGTGATCGACACCCGGGACGTACTTTATTTCATCAGCCTGATCGCAATTTTTGTGATGCTGACAAAATTATCACTGGAAAGCAGAAAATGGTAAGGGAAGAAAAGATGAAGGAAAAGAAAACGAACATAAAATCCGCTAATCTGACGCAGTTTGCGCTGGGAGTCATCATCATCATCCTGCTGAACATCATCGGTTCCTACGTTTTTACCCGTATTGATCTTACCACCGAAAAACGTTACTCGCTGTCGGATGCCACGAAAAAGATGCTGGACAACATTCACGATCTGGTATTTTTCAGGGTATATCTCGAAGGGGAATTTCCGGCAGGATTCAAGCGGCTGGCGCGTGAAACGAAAGAGATGCTCGACGAGATGCGGGCCTACAACCCGAACATCGAATACGAATTCATCAATCCCTCGCAAAATCCCGACGATCGCGAACGCCAAAAAATCTACCGGCAACTGGTTGAAAAGGGGCTTTCGCCAACGGACCTGAAAGTAAAGACCAAAGACGGTACTTCGACAAAGATCATTTTTCCCGGTGCCATTGCATCCTATCACGGGCATGAGATGCCTGTGGAGCTGTTGCTTTCGCAACGCACGGCCACACCGGAAGAGATCCTGAACAACTCCATCGAGAACCTTGAATTTTCGCTTGCCGATGCCATCCGCAAACTTGTCGCCAACCACAGGCCGAAGATCGCTTTTATCGAAGGGCACGGCGAACTGAACCAAAAAGAGACGGCAGACATCACCCTCGCTTTCAGAGATTATTACACCGTTGAGAGGATCACCCTCAACGAACAGCTCAACAGCCTCACCAAACGCACGCTTCTGGATTCGATCAACAACAAGTACAGCATCACCAATAAATACGACGCCATCATCATTGCCAAGCCCGACTCGGCTTTCAGCGAAAAAGACAAATTCATCATTGACCAGTACATCATGCGCGGCGGAAAGGTTTTATGGCTTGTTGATCCGGTATTTGCCAGTATGGACAGCCTGCAGGTCAATTTCGAGACCATGGGCATTTCCATGGACCTGCACCTGACGGATATGTTTTTTAAATACGGCGTACGCCTTAATAATAATCTGGTGATGGACCTGAACGCACTTCAAATCCCCATCAAAGTGGGCGAAATGGGTAATCAGCCGCAGTTTGATTTTTTTCCGTGGTATTATTTTCCCATCCTCACCCCCACCTCCGATCATCCTATTGTCAGGAACCTCAATGCCATCAAAACGGAATTTATCAGCAGCATTGATCTCGTTAACGACAATCCGCAGATTAAAAAGACCATCTTGCTCTCTTCATCCCGCTATTCGCGGACGGTGAATGTTCCGGCAGAGATCACGCTGGCCATTCTCGGCGAAAAGCCCGACGAACGGCTTTACAATAAACAACACATTCCGGTAGGCGTTTTGCTCGAAGGACAATTCGAATCGCTGTATGCCAACAGGCTGCCTCCGGAAATTACCGACGATAAAGGCATCGGTTTTCAGGAAACGAGTAAAAATACAAAAATGATCGTGATTGCCGACGGCGACATCATCAAAAATCAAATGCAGCTTTCCAACGGAAATTACATTCCGCTGCCGTTGGGTTACGACAAATACACAGGGCAACAATTCGGAAACAAAGAGCTGATACTTAACACCATGAATTACCTTACCGACGATTCGGGACTGATCTCCATCCGTTCGAAAGAGCTGAAACTACGATTGCTCGACAGAACAAAAGTGGAAAAGGAACGAACTTACTGGCAGGTACTCAACACCATTGCACCGGTTATTCTGGTATTGATTTTCGGATTGATACAGGCCTATTTTCGCAAACGAAAATACGGCGGTTAGCTACGCATCATTCCGGACACTGAATCATTAACAGCACAGGAAACAATTTTTTTTAATAATGAGCAGGCAAAAAGGACACATTAAAAAACACGTACAACATCAACACCGGCATCCGGGACAAACCACGGGAAAAGAAGACCGGCATCCCGCATTGAAATACCTGATCTGGATACCGTTTGTTTTTGCATTGATACTTTACGGCAACAGCATTACCAACAATTTTGCATTGGACGACCTGCCGCAGATCGTCAACAACAAATATGTTCAGCAGGGCTGGTCGGGAATCGGGAAATTGCTCACAACCAACTATTGGGCATCGGCCAACCAGAACCTGGGCTATTACCGTCCTTTGTCGCACATCACCTTTGCCGTTGAAAATGCCGTCCACGGCAACAATCCGCACATCATGCACCTGATCAACATTTTGCTTTATGCCTTTACGGGAATGATCGTCTTCGGATTTTTATCGTCGCTCATCCGGCGAAGGCCCGTGTTTGTCCTTGTGGCCACGCTTTTGTTTCTGGCCCATCCGGTACATACCGAAGTGGTGGCCAACATCAAAAGCCGCGACGAGATGTTGAGCTTTTTCAATTCGATACTGGCGCTGTGGCTGGCTTTCAATTATTCCAAAAACAAGAACCTTGCGGCACTGGTCTTTTCATGGATATTTTATTTTCTTGCGTTGATGTCGAAAGAGACATCCATGACAACAGTGATCATCTTGCCGTTCATGCTTTTTTTCTTTACCCCCAAAAAGGGCGGTTACATTGCAGGCATCACCCTGTCGTTCATTGCCGTATCATTGCTTTTCCTGCTGCTGAAATACCAGCTTATCGGCACCTTGTCGGGCCATCCGCCGGTTGAACGAAACATTTATCCGTACCGTGATTTTGCAGGAAGGATACCGACCGCCATCTACATTTTCGGCATTTATCTATGGAAAACCCTTTTCCCTGTACAACTGCTTTACGACTATTCCTACAACCAGATTCCCGAGGCATCATGGGCCAATCCGTTGGTATGGGTTTCGCTTTTGGTTATTTTCTTCCTTTTATATCTCACCGTAAAAAACATGAAAAGGAAAAATATCCTTTCCTTCTCCCTTGTTTTTTTCGGCGCCACACTTTCCGTTGGCCTGGCATTTGTCGTGTTGCGCGGAGGCATCATGGCCGAAAGGTTTTTGTATGCTCCCGTGCTGGGCTTTACGCTTGCCCTGTCGCACTATCTTTTCAAACTTTTGCCAAGGGACAGGAAAACGAAACAAATTGTTTACGACTTTAAACCGGGGGCTTCGAAACTCTTTTTGGTGTTAACCTCAATACTGATCCTGTTCTATTCCGTGAGGACCATCGCCCGTAATCCCGTATGGAAAGACAACTACACGCTGTTTTCTACAGACATCGGACATGGAGGCCATAGCGCCCTTTTGTTGAAACATTACGGCAGCGAATTGATCAACAAGGCTGTAGCCGAGACCAATTCTGCAAAAAAAGACTCGCTGATGAATCTGGGCATTTCGTATGTTGAAAAATCACTGCAGATCAATCCCCGTTTCAGCGAGGCCTATTTCAAACTGGGTTATGCCTATTATCAGCAACACGACTACGAAAAATCCATCGAATACTATAAAAAAACCAACCAGAACAATTCGATGAATGTATCGAACATGGCGCTGGCCTATTATATGAAAGGCGATTACGGCGAAGCGCTGAAACTTCTGAAAAGGGCTTTACAGCTCAATCCCAATAATCAAACCGCCCGCAGAAACCTTCCGATGGTTGAAAAGGCTTTTAAGCGGAAACTCCAAAAAATGAAGGAAGAACAATCGGATGATCCCCAACACTATTACGATCTCGGGAATCTTTTTATGGAACAGGGTGATTACAAGAATGCGCTCGAAAGTTTCGATCGTGCCGTCCAGATCAGCCCCAACTATGTTGAAGCGATAATCAATAAAGGGAATTGCTATTACATGCTGAAACAATATGATGACGCAATCAACACCTTTAAAGAAGTATTGAAAATTGATCCGAACAGCAGGACCGCCAACAAATATCTGAGCCATCTTTACGGACTTATCGGCAATAGCGAGATGCAGATCTTTTACGACAATAAAGCTGCCGGAATCAAAAACAAATAACCGGCGGATGTGTTAATTCATCAGGTAATTAACAGAAAATGATTATGAAAAAAAACAGGGTAACTTATCTTATAGTGATCGTACTTGCCGTTGTGGCGTTGGTACTTGTTTTGCCAAACCACAAAAGCACACTCAAAAAAGGCCTCGGTGACTTTGCCATCGCAGACACTGCATCGGTAACAAAGATTTTCATGGCCGATATGCGCAACAATCATGTTTTGCTGACCAAGAAATCCCCGGGCAACTGGGTGCTGAACGATACGTTAAAAGCCCGCAGCGAAGGACTGGACATGCTATTGAGGACCATGATGAACCTTGCGGTAAAAGCACCTGTCCCCAGAGCAAGCTACAACAATGTAATCAAACGGCTGGCAACCAACTCGGTGAAAGTTGAGATTTACCAGAAGAAATACCGCATTGACCTGTTCAACACCATCAGGCTTTTCCCGCACGAAAAACGCACCAAGGTTTATTATGTGGGAAGCGCCACTCCCGACAACATGGGTACGTTTATGTACATGGAAGGCTCGGATACACCATTTGTAGTTTACGAACCCGGCTTTCGCGGATTTGTATCGGCAAGATTTTCGGCAAGACCCAACGACTGGCGGGACCATACGATCTTTAAAAAGAAACCCTCGGAGATCAAATCATTGAAAATCGAATTTACCCAACAGCCCAAAGAATCATATCTCATCAACATGCACGGTTTGAACAAAGTGGAAGTGATATCACTTGAAACAGGTGAGAAGATCAGGGATTTTGATGCCAGAAGGTTGGTTGACCTTGTTAACGGTTATCGAGATATCCGTTACGAAGCGGTACTCGACGCCATTGACCCCGCCAAAGCCGATTCGATCATTCACTCAACGCCATTGCATATCATCACTCTGACAGACACCGCAGGGAACGTTAACCGTGTTAAAACTTTCAGACGCAGAAATATGGAAGGCGATTACGACATGGAAGGCAATCTTGTGGCCTACGACCTCAACCGCCTCTATGCTTTGATCAACAACGGCAAAGAGCTGGTTTTGATCCAGTATTTTGTTTTTGATCCCATTACCCGCCCCTTGTCTTATTTGATCAATAAAGAAGAAAAATAGACGATCTTCGAAATTCAACAAAAAAAGGACACCGAAATCCGGCATCCTTTTTTATTTTATCGAAAAAATCGATTTTGTACTATACCAATCCCTGTGCGATCATGGCATCGGCAACTTTAACAAATCCACCGATATTGGCACCTCTGACGTAATCAACAGATCCGTCTTCTTTCTTACCATACTTCACGCAAGTTGCATGGATGTCTTTCATGATCTTCTGAAGTTTGGCATCAACCTCTTCGCGTGTCCATGCAAAACGCAGGGAGTTTTGCGACATTTCGAGACCCGAAACGGCAACACCACCGGCATTGGCAGCTTTCCCAAGACCGTAAAGGATACCGGCATTTTGGTAAACCTCAATGGCTTCGGGAGTAGAAGGCATGTTGGCACCTTCGGAGATGCAGTAGCAACCATTGGCAATCAATGTTTTGGCTTCGTCTTCGTTAACCTCATTTTGGGTAGCGCAAGGCATTGCAATTTCGCATTTGACGCCCCACGGACGCATACCTTCGTGGTATTCACAATCGAATTTCTCTGCATATTCTTTAATACGGCCTCTCTTCACATTTTTCAGCCACATTACATATTCGAGTTTTTCTTTGTCGATACCTGCTGGGTCATAAATAAATCCGCTTGAATCGGAAAGTGTAACCACTTTACCGCCCATTTCGGTTACTTTCTCGGTAGCATATTGTGCAACGTTACCGGAACCGGAGATAACAACGGTTTTTCCTTCCAGAGTTTCGCCGCGAGTTTCAAGCATCTCGGCAGCAAAATATGTTGCACCGTAACCGGTAGCTTCGGGACGAATCAGTGAGCCACCCCATTCGATACCTTTTCCGGTCAACACACCGGTAAATTCATTCCGGAGTCTTTTGTACTGTCCGAAGAGGAAACCGATCTCACGTCCGCCAACACCAATATCACCGGCAGGAACGTCTGTGTTCGGGCCAATGTGTTTTGAGAGTTCCGTCATAAAGCTCTGGCAAAAACGCATCACTTCATTGTCTGATTTTCCTTTGGGATCGAAATCGGAACCACCTTTACCACCGCCCATGGGCAATGTTGTAAGTGAGTTTTTGAATACCTGCTCGAAAGCAAGGAATTTCAGGATTCCAAGATTAACTGTCGGGTGAAAACGCAAACCGCCTTTGTAAGGTCCGATTGCACTGTTCATCTCAATCCTGAACCCTTTGTTGATTTGGATCTCGCCTTTGTCGTCCAACCACGGAACACGGAAAAGAATCACTCTCTCGGGCTCAACGATACGTTCGAGAACCTTTGCAGCTTTGTACTGCGGATTTTCTTCCACAAAAGGAATCAAAGTTTCAACAACTTCGTGTACTGCCTGATGGAATTCAACTTCACTTGGGTTTTTTGCAATAACCTTTGCCATGAAGTCATTAATTTGCTGATCAAATGCGTTAGCCATAATTTGAAAAATTTTTAAATTTATAATTTATTTGTTAAAGATTTTATTTCACGCGTCAAGTATAAAATAAATCTGTTAGCTGATTAACAGAAAGTGAAGAAATTTGTTTTATTGAACATCAAATTCAGTAAATCACGCAAAAAACATGTGAGTAATTCGCAAAAAAAAACCGCCGCTCAAAATCGGATGAGCGGCGGTTTTTTTTGAATAAAGTTGTTAAAATTTCTATTTCCGGATGATCAGTTTTTGAATTTTGATCATTCCGTTGTTGGAAATCCTCAACAGATACATCCCTTCTTCCAGTTGATTCACCGGCAGGGTTGTTGTCGGCGAATTAATGGAACGGGTTATGAGTTTGCTACCTCTGGTGTCATAAACCTGAAGTTGAGCATCTTTTGAAATAGCACCGTTAATGGTGATCATTACTTTTTCCCTGGCAGGGTTAGGATAAACCTGTACCGAAGCTTCAATAATATGGCCAATTCCGGTGGTTCCCACTTTGAAAGAAGTAACAGCGGAAAGTCCGTTATTTGCATAAGTATCTGCATTCGGCATCGAGATATCCCAGCTTACCTGCAATTCTTTGGTTTCCATCGTTGAGGGTGAATAAACCACAAAATTCATGGGTTCGCCGGCCATCATGCCATCCACCGCGAAAGTAGTAACATCATCACCGTAAACAACCAGTGCCAGATTATTGTTTCCGCCCTGATAACGGGTCATTCCGGCACACTGTCCGTCACTGTTGAAGACCGCCACAATATCGCCGATCCTCAAGTTCTCAAATGCACTTGAGTAAATGGAAACGATATGGGCATTTCCGGTATTCACAACAGTCCATGGTGCCCCGGAAATGATTTGTGGAACAGGTCTTCTGTAATTGGCCAATCCGTCGGTTTCGGGGAATACAACTTCTCCGCTGTTGGTCAGCATAACAAGATATCCGACACCGGGCTCCAATGTATTAAGTGTAAACAATCCACCGTCGGGCCAGTAAACCAGTCCGTTGTAAATATCGAAAGCATACAGCAGATTTCCATCCAACTGGTCAAAGATTTCCTGGGCGGAAACCGCTGTTTTGGACAGAACAGGCATGTAACTGATTCCCGGGTTCAAGGTTACGGTTTGATCATCAACAAACTGTCCTACAAAGAGTGCCGAATCAGCCAGATTCATCTTCACTTTGTATCCTTTGTAAGTATTCCAGTTGCCAATCTGGTTCACATTCTGACCGGGCCAGAAAATACCTGACGTATCCAGCATGATTTCAAACGAACCGTTTGCAATTTGTTCTGCAAAGATGTCTTCGAGTTGCGGATTGTCCAGAATCTGATAGGATGAAATGCCCGACCAGCCGGCTCTTAAGTGAACCAACTGACTTGAGTTCTCACCAACAGCCAATGTAATGGAAACGGTAACCATCGGAGTTTCCGGTGCATTGGTTGCAATGTTAAGGTCTGCTTTGTAAATCCCATCGCTTAAACCTGTTGCATCAAAGGTCACCTGAATATCCCCGGAAGTTCTCGAAACAATTGTGCCCGAAACAGGCGTAACAGACAGCCAGTCGCTACCGTCAATATAATCAATGGTCATGTCGTAATCCAGGTCGGCATATCCGGGATTGCTGATGGTTAATGCAGCAGTTACATTTTGTCCCGGATCAAGCATACGCTTCAACGATATTGGGCTGACCTCAATCCTCGGCCATAAGTTGAACGAAAGCTTCATGCAATCGGTAACATCATTACATCCGTCTTCAGCATAAGCTGTAAGGCAAAGGTTGACCGAACCGGCAGTAATATCGCCTTCACCAGGTGTATAAGTGGGATGGAGTGATTCCGGGCTGTCAAATGTACCGTCACCTCCCGTCCATAACAGCGAAGTGTAATTGCCTGCTGATGATCCTGTTAATTCAAATACATCACCGGCCACAATTAACGCATCTCCACCTGCAAAACTTTGTGCCGGAGGATTGACGGTAATATTAAAGATACAGAAATCAACACATCCGTTTTCATTGGTATAGGTGTATGTTATCTCAACCGTTCCGAGTCCGGCTACTACCGGATCGAATATTCCGTCCTCAACACCGATTCCTGTGTACTCACCACCTTCAGGTGTTGCTCCTTCAAGTTCGAAAGGTTGAGTATCGAGACATACAACCATATCGGCAGGACATATCAC
>JAOZMX010000136.1:5037-9782 GCA_029934065.1 Bacteroidales bacterium | reverse complement strand
AACAAGAAAAGCCATCGGTGATGAACAATCGGCGACCTTTTGAATCAGCAATGATTGTGATAAAACGAGAATAAAAAACCTCAACCATCCAAGCGTCCATTTATTCGATCATCTGAACATGGATCTTCTTCAAAAAATTCCTCATTCGGAAAATTGAATTAAAAAAAAGAGATAATTCACACGTCACTGCCTTCCCACAAAGTGGCTTTTTTTCAGGCTTGTACTGAAAAAAAGTAGATACTATTGCAGCTTGTCGAATTGACTGGAGTTTACATTTTATTACAATCCCTTTTTTCGCCGAAAATAATTTACTTTTGTCGCAACAATGATAAAATGTATCAGTAACCAAAATAATTTTGATAAGATATGAAAAAACACAATTTTTATGCAGGGCCATCCATTCTGCCCCAATTCACGCTGGATGAAACTGTTAAAGCCATTAAAGATTTTGCCGGAACAGGGCTTTCGGTGATGGAAATCTCACACCGCAGCAAAGAGTTTGTTGCCGTTATGGACGAAGCCATTGCGCTTTTCAAATCGCTATTGAAAATTCCGGAAGGTTATTCGGTTCTCTTCCTCGGCGGTGGTGCCAGCACACAGTTTGCCATGGTGCCTTACAACCTGCTGAAAACAAAAGCTGCTTACCTGAATACCGGTGCGTGGTCGAAGAAAGCCATCAAAGAAGCCAAATTCTTTGGTGAGGTGGATGTGGTTGCCTCTTCGGAAGATGCCACTTTCAATTACATTCCAAAAGATTTCAAAGTCCCCGCAGATGCGGATTATTTCCATATTACAACCAACAATACGATTTACGGAACAGAGATCAGGGAAGACTTTGATGTGGATATCCCGCTGGTTGCCGACATGTCGTCGGATATTTTCAGCCGTCCGGTGGATGTTTCCAAATATGTGCTTATCTACGGCGGCGCCCAGAAGAACCTTGCCCCCGCCGGGGTAACATTTGTGATCATCCGCGACGATATCCTCGGAAAAGTTGACCGTCCGATCCCAACAATGCTCAATTATCAAACCCACATAGACAAGGGATCAATGTTCAACACTCCGCCGGTATTGCCGGTATTTGCCGCGTTGCAAACCCTGAAATGGCTTGACAACAACGGCGGTGTCGAGGCCATGGAAAAGGTGAACAAACATAAAGCCGGGTTGCTGTACGACGAAATCGACCGGAACCCCTTGTTCAAAGGCACGGTACCCAACAAAGAAGACCGTTCATTGATGAATATCTGCTTTGTGATGAACGACGGCTACGAATCGCTTGAGAAAGAGTTTCTGGAGTTTGCCACATCCAAAGGAATGATCGGCATCAAAGGCCACCGGTCGGTAGGCGGATTCCGCGCATCAACGTACAATGCACTGCCGGTGGAAAGCGTACAGGCATTGATTGACACCATGCAGGAGTTTGAAAAAATGAAAGCTTAATTAATTCGGAGGGTATCACAATGAAAAAAGTATTGGTTGCAACAGTAAAACCGTTTGCTCCGGCAGCGGTGGAAGGAATAAAAAAAGTGATTGAGTCCGCAGGATACACGTTCGCTTTGCTGGAAAAATATGCAGGACAGGAAGAACTGATCAAAGCGGTGGAAGATGTGGATGCTTTGATCATCCGCAGCGACAAGGCCGACAAAGATGTTATTGCAGCGGCAAAAAACCTGAAGATCATCGTCAGGGCAGGTGCAGGATACGACAACATTGATCTTGAGGCAGCCTCTGCCAAAGGCATTGTCGCCATGAACACACCGGGACAAAACTCCAACGCCGTTGCCGAACTGGCACTGGGAATGATGGTTTTTCTGGCCCGTGGAAAATTCAACGGAAAACCCGGCACCGAACTGCGGGGCAAAACACTTGGAATCCATGCCTACGGCCATGTGGGAAGATACGTTGCAGAAATCGCAAAGGGCTTCGGCATGAAAGTTTTTGCCTTTGACCCGTTTATTGACGACGAGGTCATCGCAAAAGACAACGTTACCCCCGTTGATACCGTTGAAAAACTTTACGAATCCTGTCAGTATGTTTCGTTGCACATTCCCGCCAATCAACATACCATCAAATCCATCGGAGTTGATCTGCTGGCGAGAATGCCGAAAAATGCGGTTTTGGTGAATACGGCAAGAAAAGAAGTCATTGATGAAGAGGGATTGTTGAAAATCATGGCCGAAAGGGATGATTTCAAATACATCTCGGATATTGCACCCGACTGTGCCGGTGAATTTGCCGAAAAATATCCCGACAGGCATTTCTTCACACCCAAGAAAATGGGAGCCCAAACGGCAGAGGCCAATATCAATGCAGGGATCGCAGCGGCCAATCAAATCGTGAACTTCTTCGAAAAAGGAGATACTACCTTTAAGGTCAATTAATAAAGATTGACCTTTGTAAAAGCCGAACTGTAATTAAACTTTTTCACCTGATTTTTGTTGAATCGGTTGAAAGTTTTAATGCAGGTAGGATAAATAAATATTTTTACTATTTTTGCCGACCATATCAGACCTGGCAGTAAAAGTTGTCAGGTCTGATTTTCTATATGTTTGTTTTAGTATTTACTAATTACCAACTCATTTTGATTATGGATAATGAAGCTAATAAACCAATGACATTCTTCAGGTTTGAAGATTTAAGGGTTTATCACAAAGCCCTTGATTACGTGGAATGGGCACATTCCAACACAAGCCTGTTTCCCGACAACGAATTGCAAAGTCTTACCTTGAAATTCGTCAATGCGGCACAGGCCATTGCCTTGCAGATTGCCGAAGGTTCATCGAGGAACAAGACACAATTTGTTTATTACCTGAAGATGGCAAAAAGTTCAATTCGCGAATGTGTGGTCTTCACGGCCATCAGCAGAGGGATGAACTATCTGACCGAAGAAGCGGCAGAACAATCGCGCGGGCAACTGATGGAACTGACCAAAATGATTGGTGCTTTGATCGGGTCATTGCAGCGTGCCAACAATGCTGCCGGTTATGAAGAAAAATAAAATGATGTTTTTTTGATTTTACCCAACAAAACAGTGTATTTGCTTTATGACAGTATTAAAAGCTTTCAAAGGATTGCGTCCGCCAAAAGACATCGCGCAAAAACTTGCTTCCAGGCCTTATGACGTACTGAACTCCGAAGAAGCACGCAAAGAAGCCGAGGGAAATCCTTATTCTTTGCTGCACATTATCAAACCGGAAATTGACCTTCCCGAGGACATTGACCACTATGCACCGGAGGTGTACGATAAAGCACGCGAAAATTTCGAAAAATTCCGCCGAAACGGATGGCTGGTGCCGGATAAGGAAGAATACCTTTACATCTATGCGCAAACATGGAACGGGAAAACCCAATACGGACTTGTGGGCTGCGCTTCAGTGGATGATTACCTGAACAATAAAATCAAAAAACACGAACTGACCCGCAAAGTAAAGGAAGAAGACCGCATGAAACATGTCAGGGTTACCAATGCCAACATGGAGCCGGTTTTCTTCACTTATCCCGCCCGCAAAAATATTGACGAGATCGTTAGCAACTGGGTCGCAACCCATCAACCGGAATACGATTTTACGGCAGATGACGGTTTCGGGCACCATTTCTGGGTTGTGGACGACCGGGAGGTCATTGAAAAACTGACCGGATTTTTTGCAGAGATACCAGCCGTTTATGTGGCCGACGGACATCACCGTACGGCTGCTGCTGCACTTGTGGGCAAAGAAAAAAGGGAAAACAATCCCAACCACAAAGGCGACGAAGAATACAACTTTTTCCTTGCGGTACATTTTCCGGACAACCAGTTGACCATCATTGACTACAATCGTGTGGTCACCGACCTGAACGGACTGACCGAGGAAGAATTTATCGAAAAGCTGAAAGAGAACTTTGTTGTTGAAGACAAGGGAGCCGAAATTTACAAACCCGACCGCTTGCATAATTTCGGCATGTACCTCGGCGGCAAATGGTATTCGCTGACTGCCAAAGAAGGAACCTTTGACGATAACGACCCCATCGGTGTTTTGGATGTGACCATTTTGTCGAACCTTGTTTTGGATAAATTGCTTGATATTAAAGACCTGCGCACTTCCGAAAGGGTGGATTTCGTAGGAGGTATCCGCGGACTCGGCGAGCTTAAGAAAAGGGTGGATTCGGGTGAAATGAAAGCTGCATTCGCTTTGTATCCCGTTTCCATGCAGCAATTGATCGACATTGCCGACACGGGCAATATCATGCCCCCGAAAACCACTTGGTTTGAACCCAAACTCCGCAGCGGACTGGTGGTGCACTTGCTCGATAAAATATAAGTTGAACCGAAAACCATAACCATCATGGATATCAAAGAAATAGTTTTGGATACATTAAAAAAATCGGATAAACCGCTCAAGGGTGGTGAGATTGCCGAAATGGCAAATGTGGATAAAAAAGAGGTTGACAAAGCCATTAAAAAACTCAAAGTGGAGGAAAAGATTTTTTCTCCCAAACGTTGCTATTACGATGTAAAGTAGTTTTTGATTCATTTCAAAAAAAAGTCAACCCTGCCGGCATTTGTATTCGGCAGGGTTTTTTGTTGTTATGGATTTGGATTTCAAAGAATAAAAGTGTAAATTTGCCTGTAAATATTATTGATTTATTATCATGGAAAACGATAAAGAAAATAAGGTAAATGAACCGCTGGAGCCATACGGCCAGCCGGTATCTTTCAGGGAAGTCTGGCTGATGTTCAAGGAAACAGACAAAAAATTCAAAGAGAC
>JAOZMX010000136.1:0-4937 GCA_029934065.1 Bacteroidales bacterium | reverse complement strand
CTTCAGGAGTTATTCACGTCGCAATGGGGTCGGCTTATCGAATCGTTGGTGGAGGGCGATCTGGTAAAGGTACTGAATGAAAAAGGAATCAGTGTGGAGAAAACGCTCCAACGAATAAAAGGAAACCGGCAGGGTGAGAGTTTCGAATTTGATATTATTGCGGTGAACGGCAATGAGATCGTGATCATTGAAGTGAAAACAACCTTACGGCCTGATGATGTCAAAGATTTTTTGAAAAAACTCGGCAAAGCCAAAACATACTTGCCCGAATACGCCGATAAAGTTGTGTATGGTGCCGTTGCATTTCTCATTGCCGATGCCGGAAGCGAAAAGATGGCCGAAAACAAGGGGTTGTATGTGATTAAAGCCACCGGAAACAGCTCGTCCATCATCAATGCTCCGGATTTTAAGCCAAGAGCATTTTAATATTTGCCGGAATATTGTCAGGATACAATCATAATTTCCCGAAAACAACAACCTATCTTATCGGAATATAGTTTTTCCTACTTTGTTGCTTTCTTCTTTCTGTAGTAGATCCAAAAAACAAACAATATTATCAGTAAAACCGGGAGAGCGTAAACCCGCATTCTCGCAGCCAGTGTGATATCGCTGTTCAGCAATTCGGAGTGTTCTTCATCAAAATGAGGACTCATATTCAGAACACTACCCGCTTTGACAATGGCCTTAATGGCAAAATTTCCGTCGGGAATATCTTTATGACAGGCAATACATACACCAACGCGTTCCATTCTTTCGCGCTGATCCTGCGACAACGGTGCCGAAAGTTTAAAATGGTGCCCTACCGTTTGTAATTGTTTGCCGGTTCGTGTAACGATTTGTGAAAGATCAATATCCAAGCCGGGAATTTCAGCAAACTGGGCCCGGCTGTTCCTGCTGATGTTCTCTCCAGAAGGGGTACGCAGATCAATATAGGTATCGTGATCGTAATTCTGCATGTACCCTCCGCCGTCCAGACCATAACCCAGCGTTTTGGGATTGGTATGACATGATGTGCACTCCCGTGCTCTGCGGCTTGCCGTATGCGGATTGGCCGGTGCCATATCAATACCGCGCTGGCCTTCTCTCCCACCGTTTTCCTCTCCGGGTTTGGTTCTCCAGATTTTATTGGAAACAATCGCATTGCCGTCCTCACCAATGACAGTTGTTATTTGCTGGCAACCGGGAATCAGCGGACCTACACGTCCTTCACCGTTAACACCAAGTATCGGATCCTCCCAGCGTATGTATGTACGCCCCTCGTATGCCTTGCCCGGCTGTGTCAGGGGATGATACCCTTTTTGCGTTTCACATGTTTCACCACTGGGAAAATGCAGATTTGCCGTCTTTACCCAGTCTGTCGAAGTTCGGTTTCCGGAATAATCTATTTTCACATGACATCCGTAACACTGCGCCGCCCAGGTTGAATGACATGCATAACACTCCATATTTTCCATGTGTTTTGAAACATCTACCATGGCTGTTGTCGCTTTTTCGGGGTTCTGCCATTGTTTCCGTCTCTCCAGTTTTTTCAGCATGGGTATCTTAAAATCCGCCCCTCCAGCCGAATGCAAAACAGCTTCATTTCCACGTTTCACCACATTGCCCAACGGGTTTCCCCGTGCCGAAAGCAAATAGCCATCCTCGGGCTCATAAACCGTATTTTTCTTTTCCTGAAAATCTAACAGCTTACGGGTCAACCCTCTCGGAACATTTTCTTCGGAAATTCCGTATTCGTCCCCCCACCCCAATGGCAGCTCCCACGGATATTTCTCCGGTGTACCATGACAATCGGCACATTCGATCTCCACTTCTCCGAATGTTGTCCCGCCGATATTTCCGTTGCCATGCACATCGGTGGTGAGGTGACAGTCCTGGCAAAGGATGCTGCCGTTGGGATTTCCGTCCCTGTTATCGTCCGGATTGTGATGGTGGTCATCGCGCAGGTAGTGGTAATGCTTTCCATGCAGCTTGGGTTGACTTTCTCCGTTATGCCCCCACGGTGTATCGTAAGGCGATTCGATGGTACCGAGAAAAGAAACGCCGATGCGTTTGCCCCGGTTGTGACAGGTAACACAGGTTTCGGCCGGAATGCCGGAATAGATCTTGTCGTTGACCATTACCTTTGCTTTGCGTGAACTTTGAATGGTATGCACCAGCACATGACCGGGCTCATCATTGGGGATGCTCACATCACGTCCCTCATAGAATCCTTCGTCGCCAAAGGGAATATGACAAGCGGCACACCCCATGCCGCGGTAATCGCCTCTTCTTTGCAGTCCCTTCACCCCGATATGACAGCGCTGGCAATCCGAACGGATGTAGGTCAGCACAGCCTGCTGCGGCATCTCTTCAAGCGTTTCAAGATTGACTTCGGGAAGCAACTGCAACGAGTCGGGAAAAGCCTGCGGATTTTCTTCCATCAGCCGACGCATATAGGCTTTGTATTGATCGGTTCCCCATTTCGGGGTTTTCCCGTCGGGGTCTTTCAGCTCGTAATTGCCATACACTACCCGGTAGCCGTCGGGAGCGCCCCAACCCCAAATGGCACCCTGTATCTTTCCGGCTTCGGTTTGCATCAGACTCCGGTTGGTGACATAAACATGCTCCTCGTGACATTGTCCGCATGTTTTCGCGTTCACCCACATCGAGGCGGGATATTTGATCAGGTTATGATGCGCTTTGGTTTTGCTTCTTGCCTGCGGGTTACCCGAGTGGCAAACAACACAGCCGTTGGGGTCTCCCATTTCGGCTCCTTTTTGATAAATTTCGGATGCCATTTGGGAATTGTGCTGACGAATAGGTTCAATATTATCGTGACATCCTGTAGCAAGACAACCGTGGCCGGGATCAGGAAAATTATCGGGATCGAGAGTTGCAGGGATTTCAGGATTGTAAGAAGCAACATCCGGCGGCAGCTTGGCTGCAACCGAAATGACAGCCGCAATAAACAAAACAGCGGGAATGACAAGCAGCGAAAGATTTTTCATAATCTGATCCGTTTTTTAGCCTACCAAAATTAAGTGAAATTTCCTTACGACCCATTTGAACCGGTTCTAAATTGATATTGGTGGTATCCTGCGGCAAATTCAAAGCTTTTTTCTACTTTTGTCGCAAACAATTTAATTCTAAACATGGGAAAATACGGAAAATGGATTGGTGGTGGACTGGGCTGGGCATTGGGAGGCCCCATAGGAGCGCTTATCGGTTTTATGTTCGGCTCTCTGTTCGACGGCATGCAAAGCGGTGCTTACGAATACCGCCTGCCGCACGGCGAAGGGGCTTATGCTCAGGCTGAAGGTCAGACATATACTCAACCGGGAGACTTTGTTGTAAGCCTTTTGGTTCTTGCTGCAGCCGTAATGAAAGCCGACGGAAAAGTATTGAAATCGGAACTGGATTATGTGCGTACTTTTTTGCGGCAGCAATTTGGCGAGGAACAAACCCGCCAAAACATTCTTTTGCTGCGCGAGATGCTGAAAAAGGAGTACGACCTGCAAGAAGTATCCCAACAGGTGGGAAGATACATGGATTACGCCTCCAAATTGCAATTGCTCCATTTTCTCTTCGGCATTTCATCCGCCGACGGAAAAGTGCATCCGAAGGAAGTGGAGGTCATTGAAAAGATATCGGTTTTTCTCCGGATTTCCCCTTCCGATTTCAAGTCGGTAAAAGCCATGTTCGTAAAAGACAATTACAACAATTACCGTATCCTGGAGATCACACCCGATGCTTCAGACGATGAGGTGAAAAAAGCTTACCGCGAAATGGCGCTTAAATACCACCCCGACAGGGTAAGTCACCTCGGCATCGAAATACAGGAAGCGGCAAAGGTTAAATTTCAGGAGCTTCAGGCTGCTTACATCAGCATCAAAAAAGAAAGAGGAATAAAATGAATACGGCATTTCCCGGTTTCAGGAAAAATTACAACGGCAGCTGTAATTCATAAAAAGATTCAAAACCTTAAAACCATCGCCTTATGAATTTTACGGTAACTACCCTCGGCAGCAGTTCAGCCATCCCCACCGCAACACGTAATCCGACAAGTTTGCTGGTCAACATGAACTATCGTTATTTTCTGGTGGACTGCGGCGAAGGGACCCAAATTCAGCTCAGGCGGTTTCATTTTAAAATCCAAAAGATCAACCACATATTTATCAGCCATTTGCATGGCGATCATTTTTTCGGCCTTATCGGACTGGTTTCCTCCTTTCATCTGATTGGCCGCAAAGATGCTTTGCACCTTTACGGGAGTCCTTTGCTCGAAGAGATCATTACCATGCAACTGAAAGCCACGGAAACCGATTTAATCTATCCGTTGATCTTTCATACCGTTGACGCTGAAAAACCACAACTGATTTACGAAGATGAAGAGAGATATGTAAAATCTTTTCCGCTCAAACACAGTATTCCCACTACGGGTTTTCTTTTTGGTGAAAAAGAGCGACCCCGCAAAATGAAAAAATCTTTTCTTGCCACCGAAAACGTTCCCGTGGAAGAGATACCGAAAATAAAAGCCGGAGCCGATTATATCAATGAAGCGGGAGTGATTTTCAGAAACAAGGATATTACCATCAGCCCGCCCAAACCAAAAAAGTTTGCCTTTTGTTCCGATACGGCGTACCATGAACCGGTGATTGAAGAGATTCATGATGTTAACCTGCTTTACCACGAAGCTACTTTTAAAAGTGATTTGGAACAAGTGGCCGGTGAGAAACTACACTCAACCGCAGCACAGGCAGCGACAATTGCCGCCAAAGCCAAAGCCGGGGCACTGGTCATCGGACACTTCTCGGCAAGGTACAGGGAGCTGGACAGCTTGCTGCAGGAAGCCAGGGAAATATTCCCCAACACATGGCTCGCCGAAGACGGAAAAATATTTTATGTCAGAGATTTGCAGTGAAAAGGGGGTAAGTTAAGGGTTATGGGTTAAGAGTGAT
>JAOZMX010000135.1 GCA_029934065.1 Bacteroidales bacterium | reverse complement strand
CAAAAGCAGATACCGGTTGCGCAATGCAAGATTTTTATTCGGAAAACGTTGGGCTTTACCGGACATTCATTTTATGACATGAAACATTTGTTCAGAATATCAATCTTATTTTTTCTTTTTTACGGCTGTGCCGAACAACAGCCCGAAGGAACGGCTGTCGTATCTGGAAATGTCTCCGGTGCAGACGATGAAATGCTTTATCTGGAGGAGCTTACGCCAAGTGATCTGATCAGGGTTGACTCTGTGAAAATTGGAGAAAACGGCCGGTTTCGCCTGTCGTGTCAACCGGATGAAACGGGAATTTATTTGGTGAAAAGAGTGAACGGCAGTTTCATCACCCTGGTTTTGAATAAAGGCGATCATGTGGAGATTGTTGCAGATAGCTCCGGCTTTCCCGGAAGGTATCAGGTATCGGGAAACTTAGAGTCGAAAAAACTACAAGAGTATTTTACCGAAACTTCAAGAAATCAGCACCGGCTTGATTCGTTAAGTAAAGTATTTCGCACAAGCACTTCCCTGCCGGATTTTTACCGTATCAAAGTCAGATTGGATTCATCATTTAAAACACTGTTTACCGAACAGCAAAATTTCGCAACCCAAATGATACATAAAAATCCGGGTTCACTGGCTTCATTACTGATATTCAATCAGCATTTTGCCGGCAAAAAACTTTTTACTCCGGAAAATAATACGGATTTGATGCTATTGCTCGACAGTTTGCTGATGAAAAATTACCCCGGCAATTCGCACGTTGAAGCACATCACCGGCGTGTGGAAGGTATTTTGAAAAAAAGGAAAGAGGATGAACTTGCCATGGCAAAGTTGGCTCCCGGTATGCCGGCGCCACAATTGAATTTACCCGATACTTCCGGAAAATATATCAGCTTGCAATCACTGCGGGGTCAGGTTGTACTGCTTTGTTTCTGGGCAACCTATTCGCCCGAAAGCAGAGCCCGTTTGCAACGGATGAAAGAAATTTATCGTGATTACCATGCGGAGGGATTTCAAATTTACGCCGTGTCGCTGGATTTTAAAAAAGCTTTTTGGGCAAATGTGCTTCGCATGGAGCGCTTTCCGTGGATCAATGTTTCGGACCTGAAAGGACGCTACTCGCCCGTGACGAAGCTCTATCGTGTAAGTGATGATATTCCCTATTTTTACCTGATCGACAAAACGGGTAAGATCTTGGTAAGAAGTGATAATCTCAATGAAGTGGAAGGAGTGTTGAAGAAACTCCCGGAGTTAACAAAGCGAAAGGCGGCAGCCCATTGATCGGTCAATTGCAGGGAAAAACTATTTTTGCATTCTGACGAACAGGAAACATCATTAAAAAATCGCTGAAAGCAGGCCGATGCAACCGAACAAAAAAATATATTTTGCTTCCGATTTTCATTTCGGTATTCCCGACAGGGAGAGTAGTCGTGAGCGTGAACTGCGCTTTGTTCGCTGGCTGGATATGATCAAAGCCGATGCGGAGGAGATCTTTCTGATGGGTGACCTGTTTGATTTCTGGTTCGAGTACAAAACCGTGATCCCCAAAGGATATGCGCGGTTGCTGGGAAAGCTGGCCGAGATTACCGATGCCGGCATTCCCGTTCATTTTTTCAGAGGCAATCACGATATGTGGGCTTTCGATTATCTGGAAAAGGAGATCGGAATGAAATTGTATCGCAAACCCGTCATCAGGGAATTTGGCGGAAAACGTTTTTACCTTGCCCACGGTGACGGCCTCGGGCCGGGGGACAAAGGCTATAAGTTGATCAAATATATTTTTGAACGCAAAATCAACAGGTTTCTATTCAGATGGCTCCATCCCGATATCGGAATGCGGCTCGGTTTGTTCTGGTCGGGGCGAAGCCGTTATGCCAATGAGATCAAAGAAGCCAAAGACAAAATGAATAACGTGGAGGATGATTTTGAAAATGCCCGTTTGGCTCAGTTTGCAAAATCACTCCTCTCCCAGGGGGAAATGATACATTATTTTATCTTCGGTCACTGGCATGTAGCCAATATTCATCCCCTGGGCAACGAGAGTTTTTACATCCATCTCGGCGACTGGCTGACCCTTTTTACTTACGGTGTTTTCGATGGAAACGAGTTTCTCCTCAAAACTTTCGACCGGTAGTTTTTCACCCTTTTCAGTTTTCTTTTTAATCTCACAGCCATTCGATTGCTGAAAATGATTTCTCTTCTTTTTCAGGGAAATGCCGGAATCATTTATTTTTCGTAAATTTGCAGTTAAGTGGATTTCGTTATAAAATCAAAAGGACATGGCAGCAAGAAAAAGGTTGAGATTAGGGAATTCGGATTTCAAAAGCATCATGGAATCCGATGCCTATTTTGTGGACAAGACATTGTTCATTCGTGAAGTGATAGAGACCGAGGCCGACGTGTTGCTGATCCCCCGTCCGCGCCGTTTTGGAAAAACCATGAATTTGTCCATGCTCCGGTACTATTTCGATAAAAATCAGCCCGGCAACGAAGCGCTTTTCAAAAGTTTGAAAATATGGCAAACGGCCAGTGACATCAAACGGCACTGTTGCCGGTATCCGGTGATTTACATCAGTTTCAAAGACGCCAAGGCAGGTGCATGGAGGGAAACTTTCGATTTTATCAAAGTTGAAATTGCAAAGGCATTCAAATCCCATCGCTACCTGCTTGACGGGAATATTTTATTTCCGGAGGAAAAAAGAAAATTCGAGAACATTATCACCGAAACCGGAAAATCCACGGAATTTTCATCGGCATTGATACGGTTGAGCGAATACCTTTACCGCTACCACAACGAAAAGGTGGTGATATTGATAGACGAGTACGACACGCCAATCCAGACGGGCTACCGGAAGTTTTACGACGAAGTGGTGTCGTTTATGCGCAACCTGCTCAGCGGAGCGTTCAAGGACAATTCCTTTTTATACAAAGGTGTCATCACGGGGATTTTGCGTGTTTCGAAAGAAAGCATCTTCTCGGGGCTGAACAACCTTGACGTTTACTCGATACTGAATTACGGATTTTCGGATAAATTCGGTTTCACGCAGCAGGAGACCGACCGGATATTGGAGGATTTCAGTCTGACGGATCATTCGGAAGGCATCAGGAAATGGTACAACGGCTACCGGTTCGGCAATACCGGCAACATTTACAATCCGTGGTCAATACTCAACTACGTCACGAAATACCGTGAAGGATTCAGGCCGTACTGGACGCGTACCAGTACCAATGAATTGATAAAAAGAGAGATAAAAAAGAAAGAAGCAAGTGTTGTGCGGGAGGAAATAATGAGGCTGATCAACGGGGAAAGCATTAATGAATTCATTGAGGAAAATTTTGTTTTTCCGGAACTCGACAGTGATATCGAATTGCTTTGGACCTTGTTGTTGTTCAGTGGTTATCTTACAGTTAAAGGAAAAAAATCTTCAGGTCAATATGAGCTTTGTATTCCCAACTACGAATTAAAAACGGTTTTCAAAGACACGGTGCTCAACTGGCTCAGGGTGGATGTGAAAATAATGAGAAATCAACTGGAGGAAACGACAAACTTTTTAATCAAAGGAAAGCTGAAGCAATTCGAAGAGGGTTTCCGCCGCATCATGGGGGATACATTGAGCTATTACGACACGGCTGCCCCCAACGAATATGTCTATCATTCCTACCTTTTGGGATTGCTGGCCATTTTGGGCGACGACTACATCATCAAATCCAACCGCGAGAGCGGCAGCGGACGGTACGACATTATGCTGATCCCTCACGACAGGGCCAAGAACGGCGTTGTCATCGAAATCAAAACGCTGGAACCGCAACATGACCGGGATGAAAAATCACAACGTGAAAAGATAAACCGGGCTTTGCAGGAAGCATTGGATCAAATCGAAAAGCACGAATACTACAAAGAGCTGACGGCGCATAAAATTCCCGAAAAGAACATCATAAAAGTACCGGTGGTTTTTGTAGGGAAAAACCCGTACGTTTTGAAGATTGAAAAGAGTGAATGATGAAGTGTTTTATCCATAAAATAAGGAGGTTTATGATGAAAAAATTATGCTTTTTCTTGGCTGTTTTTACAATTGCTTATTTTCCGGTTACCGGTCAGGTTGTCCAAAACTGGGTGAATGTGTTTTCGTACGAAAATATAACCATGGGTGAGATAGCTTACGACAATGCGGTTGACAGCCAGCGCAATGTTTACGTTTGCGGACAAACAGGTTTGGATTATGGGACTGATTACGATGCCGTGGCCCTGAAAATATCGGCGGAAGGAGAAACCCTTTGGTACCATGTTTTTGGAGATGATGCTGGAACCAATAACTGGGGCGATGTATTTGATGATCTTGTACTGGATGAAGCAAACGATGCCGTCTATTTTGCAGGAGAGTACTGTCCGCCTGCCAATCCCCTGAATACACAAATCTATCTTGTGAAAATGAGTCTCGAAGGAGAGGTGATTTATGAAAAGACTTACAGTAGTGGTTATGGAAATGCTCTGATCATGGGCGATGACGGTAATTTATATTTAAGCGGAGTGAAAAGAATCAGTGAGTGGGATTATTCTTTGTATTTGGCGAAGGTTGATCCTGCTTCCGGTGATGCAATATGGGAGTCGGCGCCAACGCCCGGAGGTATGGATGGTGGTGGAATGGGTTTATGCTGTGACGATGATGGCAATATTTATCAGGCGGGAATGCTGGATGATGACTGGGCTGTGGTCAAATACGATCCCGCAGGAAATGTGGTCTGGTACGACAAATACAACAGCAGTAATTTTCCGGGTGGATGGTTTCCCGTGGCCAGGTTCATCACTTATGCCGGAGGGATGGTTTATGCCACGGGTACCGTTAAGGAGATCAACGGCAACGATATGCGTACGGCATGTTATTCAACCGATGGCGATCTTCTTTGGTCGGATATTTACGACGGCGGGTATGATTTTGAGGTGTCCGAGGGGATTGAAGCAGATGGCGAGGGGAACATCATTGTTGTGGGTTATTCTTTTACATCCGAAACAGCTTCCAACGAGCTGGTGTTCAAATATTCCGCAACAGGCGACAGCTTGTGGTTTTTTGTTAACAATGTGAATGGAAAGGAAGAAGGTGCCCGGGGGGTCGTTGTTGATGATGAAAATAATGTATATGTGACGGGCTACAGGCAAAACACGACCGATGAATACCCGGACGATTATCTTACTCAAAAATTTTCAGGAGAGAGCGGAGAGTTAATGTGGGAGTTTGTCTTTAATCGCGAAGGCACCACCGACGAAGCCAATACCATTTGTCTTTTTGATGTGAACGATGTGTTTGTGTCGGGGCGAAGTCACACGTGGTCCACGTGGTACGATATTGTTACGGTCAATTATTCCGATACTTTGCATACCTCTGTTGCACAATTTTCGATGAACGACGTGGAAACCGGCTTGCGGATTTATCCGAATCCTTTCGTTGATCAAACCACTGTTTCATGGACCCTTCCGGAATTTACTTCCAGTTGTACCGTTATGATCAGTAACCTGTTGGGGCAGAATGTAAAAACTTTTACAATGCACAATCTTCAATCCGGAGATCATTCCGTTGTCTGGCAAAAAGAATTTGCCGGAAAGAACCGGCCCGATAAGGGAATTTATTTTTGCAAACTGATTGTTAACGGTAAATGCTGTGATGTGAAAAAGTTGGTCTCTGCAAGGTAGCTTCAAACAGCAGGTTCCGGAATGGTTGTAAATCAGATCATTTTTCCCCGGAGATTTTCACCAATACAACACCGTGATAATTCACTTCGGCCTCGAAAGTATCTTCAAAAACGCCCAGATCTTTTTGTCTCCATAAATCGCGAACATTTTGCTTTCCGGAAATATGCAGGTCGTCCCAGTTTACCGTTATTTTCCTGGTCTTGATCTTGTCATTCCACTGCAAAGCTTCTTCGGGGGCTGATGTGCCGGTGTAAAACAATCCGACGGTGATGCTTCCGTCCTGCAATTGTTTTTTCCACACTTGTATTCCGTCAGCGTCCTTCACTTTCACTGCTTGTTTGCCCAGCGGGTCCTGGTCAACGGCCAGCACTTCATCGTTGGTCAGCAGGTTCAATGTAAAGTCGTCCAGTTGCGAAAGGTCGCATCCGATCAGCAGTGGTGCGGCCAAAAGTGACCACAGACTGATGTGGGTGTATTGTTCGTCGGGCGTAAGCCGCGTTTGGTGCAGCGTTGGGCCCCATCCAACTTGTCCTACCACCAGCATGTCGGGGTCGTTCCAGTGTCCCGGCCCGGCATAAGGCGAGCATTTGTCCTGGCTGAAGCCGATGCCCGCCATACTTGCCCAACTGTCGTTGATGTCATATGTTGTTCTCCACAGATTTCCACCAACCCCGGCACCCCATTTCCATACATCTCCCATACCGTACTGACAAAGGCTGTAAATGATGTCGCGATTGACATTGTCAAGGCATTTGCGCATGATCTTATAGGGCTTTTGCAATTCCGGAAGGCTTTGGTCTTTGGCAATGTTTCCGTAGGAACACCAATCGTATTTCAGATAGTCGATCCCCCATGAAGCCCACGTTCGTGCATCCTGTAGTTCATGTTTCCATGAGCCGAGGTATCCGCCGCATGTTTTGGGTCCCGGCGAAGAGTAGATGCCCAGTTTCAAACCGTGGGTATGCACTTTTCCGGCCAACGATTTCATGTCCGGAAATTTTTGGTTGGGCAGCAACTCTCCTTTGTCGGTTCGTTTTTCGGCTTCCCAGCCATCGTCAATGTTGATGTACATCCAGCCGTGATCGGCCAGGCCCGAGTTGACAAATGCGTCGGCGGCGGCAAGCACTTTGTCGTGGTCAACGCTAATGCCCCAGCAATTCCAACTGTTCCATCCCATGGGTGGTGTCAGAGCCAATTTGAAACCAATAAAAAATTTGATCTCTTGCCGGTCTTTGCCTTTGGCATTCTCGGCGGTAACCGTCACCTTGTACGTTCCCGTTCTGAAAACATTCCCGCTGATGACCCCCGTATTGGCATCCAGTTTTAATCCGGCGGGCAGTCCTTCAGCCGAAAATTTCATGGGGCGCTTGCCCGATGCGGGAATCCTGAAAAGAAAAGGCTTTCCCGTTCCGGCGCCATATACCCGGGGGTAGTTGATGTGCGGCGATTCGGGCGGTGGCGGAGTGAGGATATATGCTTTGGGTTTTACCGGTTGCACGGAAACGGGAGGAGTATCTCCGAAATATTCGATCACCGCATCCGCCCAGTCGGCATGATCGTAATTGATGTTGTCGCCCCCGTCGGAGACATAAAGCGCCATTTTTTTGATGCCTTTCAGATTAACTTCCGCAAGTTTCGGGTCATCGCCCTTTTTCATCAATCCGCTTTGCCATAATATCTTTTCGTCACCAAGGACAAAAAACTCCACCGAAGCATGTTCGTTGCTTTCGTCGTCAACACCCACCGATGCCGAAAAGAATTTTCCGTTGCCATGGAGGTCAATCATCATCTTACTCACGGCATGTGTTCCAATACCACGGTCAAACACATGACCGGCAATGGTCAGCGGATTTCCTTCCACACTTTTGTTGATTTGATTTTTACCCCAGCCCGTCTCCATTTTCGACAAGTCCATTTGGTCGAGGTACAGTGTATGCGTTTCTTGTTGGCAGGCCACCAGGGTCATTACGCCGATAAGCAGGAGAAATAGTTTTTTCATAAGGTGAATCATTTATTTAGTATTGAGCAAAAATAATGTATTATGGGAATTTGAAGAAAAAAAGTATGTGTGATGATTTTATTCACTTTTAGACAGGTAATGGCTGATAATGAAAAAAGAGCCGAAAATTACCGGGATGAGCGACATGATCAGCATGGCGGGATGAAAGCGCGAACTGATGAGTACAAAAAAGACCAGCAGACCGATGCCGAAAACAATGATTGATATACCTCCGGCAAGCTCATGTTTCCATGCAATGAACAGGCAAATAAGAAGAATCAGCCATGGTATGGCGTTCGGACTGTTTTTTATTAAACCGGAGATACCGCCGCCGGATTGTTCCGCTCCGGATAACAGTGCAAAAAAGAAGATCAGAATCCCTGATATCAATAATGTGTATCTCGCAATGTTGCGCAGAAGGTGCGCCGTAAATATTTTTCGGGAAGTTTTCATAATGAATGTGTATTGAAATATTTTGGTAATTTTAAATGTTTTTACAAAAATAGAAAATATCACTGCTCAAATCAAGTTTTGGCAATGATAAAAATGTCATCGGATGGAAATATATTTTATAATGGTTGCTCCTGCAGTTCCGGAAAATGTGGGTGCTGCGGCCAGGGCCTTAAAGACAATGGGTTTTGATAAATTCAGGCTGGTCAACCCCTGTGAATACAAAACCGGAAAAGCACGGTGGGTGGCACATGCCTCTGCCGGGATACTGGAAAATGCGCAGGTTTTCGCATCCTTGCAGGAAGCAGTGAAAGACATTGATTTTGTGGTTGGAACAACAGCCAAGGCACGCTCGGTCAAAGAAGACCGCTACCCTGCTGAAATGGTTCCGGCAATACTCGAAGCCAAACAAAACAGCGTTTCAAGAGCAGCCCTTGTTTTCGGAAGGGAAGAGTCGGGGCTGACCAACGATGAGCTTGCACTTTGTGACATCTCCTCTTTCATACCGATGAAAACCGTGTATCCTTCGCTGAATTTATCGCAGGCGGTGATGCTGTACGCATACCTGCTTTCCGGAAAGTTCACGGACAGCAAACAACACCACGTTCGAAAATCCCCCGAAGCGAAATACGAAATCATGAAAGAACGGACAGCCGAATTGCTTGCGGAGACGAAAATAAAGGCCAATCCGAACATCTACAACAGGATATTCGAAAGACTGGCTTTACTCGGTGATGATGATATCAATCTGGTGTTGTCGGTGCTGGAAGCTTTGAAAAAATGACGGAAAGCTCCTATGCTTTTCCGTTAGATGGTTTTATTTGCTGAACGATCAGTGTTAACAATGTCAGCGTGGCCGAAACCGACACCATCGACCACCCGATCCCGAAACGATCGGCAATCACACCGAACAAAACGGCAAGAATAGCAGTCATCAGGGTTTTCAGCAACGATTGGGCGGAAATGACCGAGGTGAGAATTTCGTTGGGTACTTCATCCGCCACCAGTCCTGTTAAGATGGGCTTGCGAATGTTTTCGATAATGTAAATCAAAACAAAAAACAAAAGGGAAACAACCCATAGGTCATTGTTATAAAAAATACCGCTGGCGATTCCTGCTGCAAATCCCGCCAAAAGTGTGACAAGGGAAATGTTTTTTTTATGCTTAACCGCAAAAATATTGGCCGTAGCCGAAGCAAAGGATGTCAGCAGGTAGATCACGAAATAAAAAATACCGATGACTGCACCGTTTTTTTTATCCTGATCAACACTCATCAAAACCGGAATCAAAAGAGCAACATGTACCATCACGGGCTGGATGTAATCTTTGACGGATTTGAGAAAGGCCGAATGCAATGCCGAAGAGTTGATGATGCGCAGTACCCTGATCTTTTTTATTGCCTGGATAAAATTCCCGAAAGTTTTCATCGGATTCAGTTCCAGTCTTGATTTTCCGGGTTCCGCAGGTCTGTTCAGTTGGTTGGGGTAAGTGAAAATAAGCAGAATGTTCAACAGATAAGGAACAACCGAATAGATGAACACACTTTGATAAGCTCCGCTGTAAAAAACGATCAACCCTGCAATGAGCGACGACAATGCCGAACCTTTTTGCGACCACGAACGGGTATGGCCGTAATAATTGATCTTGTGTTGCTGCCAGTGATGCATCTTCAGGTAATCCATG
>JAOZMX010000134.1 GCA_029934065.1 Bacteroidales bacterium | reverse complement strand
TTTCGTTAAAACTGCTTTAATACGGGTTAACGAATAATGAAGGGTATTCAGAGTTATGCGCTAAGAGGTTAAGCGTCAGGAAGTTGACAAGTTACCTATTAAGTAAAAATAATATTATGACATATTGATCGTGTCACCGAACACAAAACGTTGAACAGCCGAAGGCTAAAGGCTAAAACTCAAAGTACAAAGGCTAAAATGGGAAAACGGAGAGGCTGAAGAGGCGACACAACGCCAAACGGCTTAATGCACTAACCCCGAGAGGGGTTGAATGTTAGTAACTCGGGGTGCTAACCCCGAGATAATAAAAAGAATGCGAAAGTGTTTTGGCGGGATTTTTGCCAATCAGCAAAAATCGTGACAAAACAAGAAAGAAAATCTTCCCATCCACCTGTTTCTTTCCCGGGAGTCGGTATTTTTAGCTAATTTTGAACCGGGGTAATTTTAATAAAAACTTGTTTAAAAAAGATAACCCGGCATGAGATTGTTGATTGCAAAAGAGAATGCATGCACTTTTAATGATTATAACGCTACGAGATGTTTCATACGCTGATAGCCTTATTACCGGTTGTGGTATTCCTGCTGCTGATGATCTTGTTGGACAGCTTCAAGCTCGTTAAACCGGGATACATTCTGCTATCGGTTGTTTGGGGAGCTGTCAGCGCCGCCGCAGCCTATTACACCAACACTTTTCTGATGTCCCGGTTGGATGTCGGTGTTACGTTCTTTTCGAAATACATGAGCCCATTTGTGGAAGAGACCCTGAAAATGTTGCTGATATTGTGGCTCATCAAGACCAACAGGATCGGTTTTATGATTGACGGGGCCATTTACGGTTTTGCCATAGGTACGGGCTTTGCCCTCGTCGAAAATTTTTATTACCTCTATCATGTCGATTCGGGAAACATGGCATTGTGGATGGTGAGAGGGTTCGGAACCGCCATCATGCACGGAGGAACCACATCCATCCTTTCGATCATCATCATGCTGGCTGTCGAACAGCAACGCAGTATCTTTATGCCCTTTGTTACCGGTCTTATTCTCGCTTTGATCATTCATTCTGCTTTTAACCATTTCATTCTGCCACCGGTCATGATGATGATTACAATTCTTCTGGTTGTGATCCTGATAGAATTTTTAGTTTTTCGGTTCGGGGAAAGATCGCTTCGAAAATGGCTCGAAATGGAGTTTGATTCCGAAGTGAATCTCTTGGCCCACATCCGGAAAGGGAAGTTTATCCGGACACGATCCGGGAAATACCTGCTCAGTATCAAAGACAGATTTTCCAAACTTGTTGTTGTGGACCTGATGGCCTACATCTCACTCTATCTCGAACTGTCAATCAAAGCTAAAAGCAGATTGATGGTTCACGAAGCGGGACTGTCGTTGCCTCCGGACCCTGAAATGCCTAACAGGTTAAATGAGTTGAAAGCCCTTGAAAAAGCTGTCGGCAAAACAGCATTGCTCGCCATATCACCCATTCTGCGCATAACACGGAAAGACCTTTGGAAATGGTCGTTGTTGAAGTAGGAGAAAAGGAGTTATGAGTTAAGAAGAAAAGGGTCAGAGGTTTTAATAATGATAAATGCTCATCAGCGCCATGCGGATGTCGTCGAATTGAAATTTAAACCCTTCGTCAAGCAGGCGTTTGGGTAAGACTTTCTGGCTTGAAAGGATCATCTCCTTACCCATGCTTCCCATTAAAATCCTGATAATAAAAGGAGGGATGTGCATCCAGGAGTTTTTTTTCATCACCCTTCCCAGCTCTTTCGAAAACGTTTTCATTCTTACCGGATGTGGTGCAGTGAGGTTGAAAACACCTTTTGCCGATTTGTTTTCCAGCAGAAACCGGATGGCCTCAACTTCGTCGTCGAGGTGTATCCACGAAAACCATTGCTTGCCCGAGCCGGCATGACCGCCGAAACCGAATTTGAAAGGTCTGGTCATGGAAGACAAAGCGCCGCCCTCGGGGCCGAGCACGATACCTGTCCGCAACAGCACAAGCCTGACGCTGTCGTCGAGTTTTCGGGCTTCATTTTCCCATTGCCGTGTAACATCGGCCAGAAACCCTTTTCCGGCCGGAGAATCTTCAACCAGGTCTTTTGTGAGGCTGGAACCGTAGTATCCTACAGCGGAAGCTTGCAAAAGCACTTCCGGTTTTTGGGGCATCCTGTTGATTTCATTCACAATGGCGTTGGTGGTAATTATCCTGCTTTCAAGGATTTTTTGTTTTTGTTTTTCCGTCCATTGTTTGGCCGAAATGTTTTCGCCTGCCAGATTAATGATGGCCTGGGCACCATTGAACGCATCACGAAGGGTTGCCTGATCTTTGCCGTCCCAGACATAGAACAGGGCATTATCACCGAGGATTTCTCTCGCCTGATCCGCATTACGGGTTACAACGGAGAGGTCGTGGTCTTCGCTGAGCAGAACGGTAAACAGCATTTTACCGATAAATCCCGTGGCGCCTAAAATGACAATTTTCATCTTGTCGATAATTGTTAGATGCAAATATCAGTAAAATTACGGTTTTAAAAAAGGCATTCCCGATTTTTATATCACTTTAACATTTCTTTTTGAAGGTGCTGATAAACCCTGTCGAAGGCAATACGAAACCAAATCGTGAAATCATCGGGATCGTGTTCCATTCCTTCGGCAATTTCGTCCATGGAAACCCATTTCCATGATGCTACTTCCGCACTGTTGATCTTCGGAGGCATGTCGTACCGGCCGAAAAAGACATGGTCGAATTCATGTTCGGTGAGCCCCTGATCCAGCCCGGCTTTGTAGATAAATGAAAATATTTCCTGTAACGGGCAGTCGAAGCCCATCTCTTCGACCAAACGGCGGTGGGCGGCAGCAAAAGTATTTTCGCCGGGGCGGGGGTGGCTGCAGCAAGTGTTGGTCCACAATCCCGGCGAGTGATATTTCGTGTAGGCGCGTTGCTGCAAAAGCAGTTTGTTTTCGCTGTTAAAGACAAAGATCGAAAATGCCCTGTGCAACAACGCTTTTTCGTGTGCTTCCATCTTTTCTTCTTCTCCGACGGGCTTGTCATTTTTATCGACCAGTATGACCTTTTCCATGTTTTTAATTTTTTCAATCCAATTTGAACATTTTCCCCGGCAGTGCTTTCACCACACCCTGAAATTCGAGGTTCAGCAAGGCCATGGCGATTTTACTGATGGGCAGATGTGTTGCTGCACAGATGGCATCCATGCTTATTGTTTCATTCTGCTGCAACAGGGCTACCACTTTTTCTTCTTCGGGAGTAAGTTCAATAAAAAGTTCCCTTTGTTTTTTCGGTCTTTTTTTGTTTTTCACTTCCCACCCCAGTAAATAGCTGATATCATCCGCACTTTGTATCAGCGCAGCCTTATTGGTTTTGATCAGGTTGTTGCAGCCTTCCGAGTAAGTGTCGCCGATACGGCCGGGGACACTGAACACGTCGCGATTATATGAATTTGCAATTTCTGCCGTGATCAGCGCACCACCTGTTTTGGCTGCTTCAACCACCACGGTGGCATCGGCCATGCCGGCGATGATGCGGTTGCGCTTGGGAAAGTTTTCACGGTCGGGGATGGTATTGCTCATAAATTCGGTAATGAGCCCTCCGTGGCTGACAATTTTTTCCGACAGACTTTTGTTCAGGTAGGGATAAATCCTGTCGAGCCCATGCCCCAGAACAGCAACGGTGTTGAGGTTGTTGCCGAGTGCGGCCTTGTGGGCAGCGGTGTCGATGCCGTAGGCCAGGCCGCTGACCACCAGTACATCGTGCTGTTTCAGATCTCCAATGAGTTGTTGTGTAACCTCAGTGCCGTAGCGGCTGGCTTTGCGTGTGCCTACAACGCTGATTACTTTGGGGGCATTAAGCGGCGCATTTCCTTTGTAATAGAGCATAACGGGACCGTCGATGCAGTTTTTCAACCGTGTGGGATAAGCTTCGTCGAGATAGAACAGCGGTGTGATGTGATGGTCTTCAATAAAGCGGATCTCTTTTTCGGCTTTGCCCAGCACATTCTGGTTCATGATGGCATTTACCAGTTTATTGCCGATGTTGGGGATCTTTTCAATCGCTTTTCGCTTTTGCCTGAAAACAGCCTCAACACCACCGCAATAAGCAATGAGTTTCTTGCCCAGCACATCGCCGATGCCGGGCAACAGTGTAATCCCAATCCGGTAAAGCAGGTCGCTGTCAGTCAATTTCAAATGCTATTTATTATCATTTACGGCGATAAAGATAAAAAATCCGGTTAAATCTTATCTTTGCCGAAAAAAAATCATGATTCTCGATTATATCGTTTGGAATGTACGTCCCGAAATTTTCCCGGGGACATGGGTCCCGGTGAGATGGTACGGCCTGTTGTTCGCCAGTGCTTTTTTGTTCGGATATTACATCATGCTTCGCATCTTCAGGCATGAGCATCTGGAACAAAAGCTGCTGGACGAATTGTCCATTTACATGGGTGTTGCCACGGTAGTGGGTGCACGTCTCGGGCATGTGCTTTTTTACGAACCCGCTTCTTACCTGCGTCATCCACTGGAGATACTGGAGATATGGCATGGAGGGCTTGCATCCCACGGTGCGGCCATCGGTATTTTGGCGGGTTTGTATCTTTTTGTCCGAAAGCATAAAATGACTTATTTCTGGGTGCTCGACAGGATTGTCATTGTGGTGGCGCTGGCAGGTTTTTTCATCAGGATGGGAAACCTGATGAATTCAGAAATATACGGCATACCGACCAATTTGCCGTGGGCTTTTGTTTTTGTGTCGGAGGATAACATCCCGCGTCATCCGACCCAGATCTACGAAGCATTGAGCTATCTTGCCATTTTCGGCTATTTGTATTGGTATTATTGGAAAAAAGACGGCAAGCCCAAACCGGGTTTTATTTTCGGGATGTTTTTGATCTTGCTTTTTACCGTTCGGTTTCTCATCGAATTTCTCAAAGAGCCGCAGGTGGGATTCGAATCGCACATGGTATTAAATATGGGCCAACTGTTGAGCATTCCTTTTATCCTGATCGGACTTTATATCGTGTTGAGGAAGCCCAAATTGAAGCAAAAGAAAAAGCCCTGATTTTTCCGGATTATCATTATTTATAAAGCACTGAAAAACCTAAACGACGGAACAGCCCAGAAGCCTTCGTTGAATCGTTGAATTTGATTGCCTTTGTAAATAACGATTCCGCCAAGCCAACCTGTTTTGGCAGCATCGGCCAAACGTTTCAATCTGGTAAAATCAGATTTTGACACCACACTGCGATTTTTTACCTCAATTCCCAAGATGCCTTTTGTAGTCTCCAATATAAAATCTATTTCCATCCCCGACCGGGTACGATAAAAAGTTAATTTTACATCAAGCCGCTTACTCCTGATAAATTTCATTAATTCGGAAGCCACATAGTTCTCATAAAGTTGTCCGCTGTCAATTTCAAATCCAAGACCTGATAAGAACCTAAGAAGACCGTTGTCGAACCAAAAGAGTTTAGGCGTTTTGACGAGGCTACTTGTAAGATTTTTATGATAAGGTTGGAGTAAAAATCCTTGATATGAAATGTGCAAATATTCCAGATAGCGCCGCGCTGTTTCAATACCAATACCTGCGTCTCGCGAAAGTTCGCTGAAAGAGATCAAGTTGGTTGTCCTTAAAGCTGCTATTTGCTGGAATTTTCTAAATGGTTTCAGATCATTCAAATTGGCCAGATCGCCAAGATCCCGCTCCAGATAGGCTGTCGTATAATCCTTTAACCAATATTTTCTGTCTTGAGATTCGTTGATGTGGATCAAAGGGGCCATCCCTCCCCAGATGTAAAGCCACTCTTCTGCATATTTTGCCAATTCCAGCTTTTTACCAATCAATACAGAAGCCGTTTCATTCAATACCTCATCTATTGTCTCGCATTTCAACATTCGTGAGAAAAGAACAGCATCGTTTTTTTTACTTTTCGGATCGGTCAATTCGGTAAGCATAAATGGAAACAACTCCATAAGCATTGTCCGCCCCGCAAGTGTTTCTCTTACTTTTTTTAATAATAATATCTGAGAAGATCCGGTTAATACCGAAAAGTTAAGGCTGCCATCATCAAAAGCATATTTTATTTTGTCAAATAAACCGGGCTCTTTTTGAATTTCATCTATGACGGACGCCCCAATATCACGGGCCCATCTAAAGGTACTAATGCTGCTAAGTTGATCCCTGTATTCGACGGCATCCAGATTATAATAAGGCAGTTCTTTGTATCGCTCCTTTACTAATGTTGTTTTCCCTGTTTGCCTTGCGCCTGTGATAAGCAAAAGTTGCCGCCTGCGAACATCAGGAAGATACCTTTCAATCACCCTTTTTACCTGTATATTTTCCCACATAATGGGCAAATTTACAGTAAAATTTTAAATGGACAACAAAATCAATGTTTTTTCGTGAAGATTTCACAAAAAAGCCAACCCCTTTTTAAGTCGTTATATAAAGGATTAGAATTTCTCCAACTCCGTATTTAAGATGTCATCGAGTGTTTTACCCGTTTCATCCTGCTTGTATCTTTTTGCAATGATCGATAACTGTTGCAATACCGCAAAGGCCCGTTGTATCTCCTGGTCGTAATATTTGACGAAATATTTGTCGAGGGAGCTGTAATAATCGAGGTCTTCCCTGAAATTTTCAGCCAACACCATGGCGGCATCGTTTCCTTTTTCGAATGCTCCGGCTGTATAATAATTTTCAACCATCGGCAGGGAATAGATGTCGTAGGCAAATTTTTCGTTGGGGAAATATTTCCGGCAGGTGTCGAGTGCCATCACTGCCGAATCGTTCTTTCCTTCTTCAATCAGTGCTTCGGCAAGCCTGTAATAGTTTTGCATGGGCATGATGGAGTTTCTGCGGCTTTCGGGATCGACGTAAACGTCAGGTTTGTTTAGGTTTCCCCATTTTGCCTGATTGACCAGCAAATCAAATGTTTCAGTAGTGTTGATACCACCGAGGCCTTTCATATAGTGTTGGGCCTTGACGGGCAGGAAACGGTAAACCACCCCTTCCAATTGGCAGTATTCCGCCACATCCAGCACTTTTTCTACAGCCGAAGGGCTGGTGAAATAGATGGGCCTTTCCCAGTTGTTGGAAGCCACCAGGTCGAGCAGCATCAGGTCATTTTTATAAATATAATTTTGTTTGACCTTCCAGTCGATCTCATCAACAATTTGATCCTCCATACCTTTGGGCACCAAACCTTTTTTGATGATCTCCTCTTTATTGACCGTCAATTTCAGATTTTTGGTGGGCATGAGATTGAGGTAATTTCCGTCGGGAAGCGGGTATTTTGTTCTGACGTCGCTACTTGCGATGAAGCTGATGACATCTTTCAGTTCCTGAGGGTTTTTCAGTTGATTGGTGACGGGGATATAATTGTTCGTTCCCTTGTCGTAATCTTCGTATTTGAGCGTGAAGGGCAGCGGATCGGAGTCGTATATCTTTCGCATCATCTGGTGGATGTACCACTCTCCCGATGCGAGCATGTAATTGACGACCCTCACATCAGTTCGAATACCCTCTACTTCCTGAGCGTACCACAGAGGGAAAGTGTCGTTGTCGCCATTGGTAAACAAGATGGCGTTGGGTTCGCAGGATTCAAGGTAATTGACCGCGAAATCCAGTGCTGCATATTTGTTGGAACGGTCGTGGTCGTCCCAGCCCTGCTCCGCCATAATGCCCGGTACGGCAAGAAGAGAGATGATCGTAACAGTCACCGCTGCAAGTTTCGGGTTGATGACTTTGTTCAGCAAATTGAACAGGGCCAGTACGCCGAGGCCGATCCAAATGGAAAAGGCAAAGGTGGAGCCGGCATAGGCATAATCCCTTTCCCTCGGCTGATAAGGATATTGGTTAAGGTAAACGATGATGGCGATACCGGTCATCAGGAAGAGCAGCCCCACCACAATGGTGTTGCGATAGTCACGGTTGAACTGGAAGAAGAGCCCGATGAGCCCGAGGATGAGGGGAAGAAGGTAAAACTTGTTGTGTGCCCAGTTTTCCATGGAGTGAGGGAGATCGTCCTGTCGGCCGAGCCGTTTCTCATCCAGTGAATTAAACCCAGTTATCCAGTTTCCGTTCTCGATCTCGCCGTGCCCCTGAATGTCGTTCTGCCGCCCGGAAAAATTCCAGAGGAAATACCGGAAATACATGTGTCCGAGTTGATAGCGGAAGAAATACCGGAGGTTCTCGCTGAATTTTGGCTTCACAATGGTTTCGGTGGTACCGTCCGGTTTCCGGTGTTTCAGCGGGATGCCCTTAACTTTCCCCCATCGTTTGTATTCCTTGATATGAATGGGTTTTTGGTTGCTCCACATGCGTGGAAAGACTGTTGTAAATTTGGGATCGTAAACCGGGATGGTTCCTTTTTTGTCATCCACAACCACATATTTCCCCTCTTTGTTGTCGCGCAAATAAACCGGATTGCCGTCCTTGTAATCTTTGATGGGCGAGTTATAGTATTGTCCGTACAATATGGGCCAGTCACCGTATTGCTCCCGGTTGAGATAAGCGAGCAGACTTACGGCATCCTCGGGGCTGTTCTCATTAATGGGCGTATTGGTATTGGCCCGGATGATGATCAGTAAAAAGGATGAATAACCCAAAAGAATGAATGTGAGACTGAGGATCACATTGTTGAGCTGTGCTTTGTTGTTCCTGAACCTGTACACAAAAAACCCGACAATACCGCCGAAGAGCAGCCGTAAAAAGAAACTTCCCGCCGAAGAGCTTTCGATAAGGATCATCAAAAACAAAAACCCCGTCAGAGCCACCGCAACCTTGTTAAGCGTGGGGTTGTTTTCGGTAGTGGCTTTGATGGCGAAAAAGATCGTGGCTATCATCAGCAGCGACAGAAAAATTGTTCCCGAATTGAAGGGCAACCCCATGCCGTTAACGAATAACAATTCGGTATGAGCAAACAGACTGACTACCTGCGGAACGATGATATTCATGATGATGAACAGAATTAATACCGAAATGATGCCGGCCACCAGCATGCCTTTGAAGGTGGGTTTGTATTTTTTGAAATAGTAAACAAACGTAATGGCGGGAATGGCCAGCAGGTTGAGCATATGAACGCCTATGGAAAGGCCAACCATGTAAGCGATCAGGATGAGCCAACGAGCCGAATGTTTTTCGTCGGCTACCGACTCCCATTTGAGTATCGCCCAGAAAACGAAAGAGGTGAAAAATGCCGACATGGCGTAAACCTCACCCTCCACGGCGGAAAACCAGAATGAATCGCTGAAGGTGTAAGTCAGTGCGCCGACAATGCCGCTGCCGAAAACTGCAATCATTTTGGCGGTGGTCATTTCGCCTTTCAAAAGTACTGCCTTACGGGCCAGCATGGTGATACTCCAGTAAAGGAAAAGGATGGCAAAACTACTCGACAGTGCCGACATGATGTTGATCATCATGGCTACTTTGCTCACATCACCGAAAGCCAGCAACGAAAAAATGCGCCCTACGATTTGAAAGAACGGAGCCCCCGGAGGGTGACCAACCTGAAGTTTGTATGCTGTGGCGATGTATTCGCCGCAATCCCACCAGCTTGCCGTTGGCTCGATGGTTGAAAGAAAAACAATCGATGCGATCAACCAAACACCCCATCCGATGATCGTGTTCAGCCTTTTATAATTTTCCATCCGATCAAAATTTTTTAATTAAGCGTGGCGAAATTACACATTTTACTTTAGTTGAAAGGATAATTCGTCAACTAATCGTTAAAAGGCCTTATTTTCCGCAACGCAGCAAAAAACAAAGTTTTGTTTTCATTTCAACGGTTAACGACGGAAGCTGAAAAAAAATTTCAAAATTATTTCGGATTTTAAAAAAAGTTCTATTTTTGCACTCCCTTATCAGGGACGATTGCCCGATGGTGTAATTGGCAACACGTCTGATTTTGGTTCAGAAGAGTCCAGGTTCGAGCCCTGGTCGGGCAACA